>CAYLVN010000094.1:0-1919 GCA_964387115.1 uncultured Fibrobacter sp. | reverse complement strand
CGGTGAAGAGCGATGACCTTACCGGGCGCTCTAAAATCTATGAAGCCATCGTCAAAGGCGAAAATACTCCGGAAGCGGGAATTCCCGAGTCATTCAAAGTGCTGGTACGCGAAATCAAGGCCCTGGCACTTGACATTGATGTCCTTACAGAGGAAGAAACCGCTGCTTGATTTGAACAGTTGGGGTACCCTGGCGGTACCCTTTAAACAGGGGGTAATACGTGGCAGAACTTATCAGCCATCTTGACAAAAAAGTACAGGAAATAACAGGGGTGTCCATCCGTCTGGCATCCCATGACACAATTAGAAACTGGTCTTATGGCGAGGTGACCAAACCGGAAACGATTAATTACCGTTCCTTTAAACCGGAACGTGACGGTCTTTTCTGTGAAAAAATCTTTGGCCCTGTCCGTAACTGGGAATGCAACTGTGGAAAATACAAGAGAATCCGTTACAGAGGAGTTGTCTGTGACAGGTGCGGAGTGGAAGTCACTCACTCCAAAGTCCGTCGTGAACGTATGGGCCACATAGAACTTGCAGTTCCGATCATACATATATGGTTTCTTAAAAGTGTACCTTCACATATCAGCTATTTGCTGGGATTACCCAACACTGTAATGGAGAGAATAGTTTACTACGAATCTTATGTGGTAATTGATCCCGGAAATACCAACCTGCGCAAGGGAATGCTTCTCAGTGAAGACGAATATATCGAATTAGAGGAACAGGATAAGCAGTTTGTAGCGAAAATGGGTGGTGAGGCGATCCTTGAGATGCTTGCAACTCTCGATCTTGAGGAGCTCTCAATTGACCTTCGCTCAAAAATAAAGCTGGAATCATCCGAACAGCGTCGTCAGGAACATCTTAAAAGACTGCGTATTGCTGAAGCTTTCCTGCGTTCAGGAAATAAACCTGAAAACATGGTTCTCAGGGTTCTTCCGGTACTCCCTCCAGATCTGCGTCCGCTGGTTCCACTTGAGGGTGGCCGCTTTGCTACATCAGATCTTAATGACCTTTACCGTAGGGTAATCAACAGGAATAATCGACTTAAAAAGCTCATTGAGATCAAGGCTCCCGATGTAATTCTGCGCAACGAAATGCGAATGCTTCAGGAAGCTGTGGATACACTGTTTGACAATGGACGCCGCTCCTTCTCTGTCAAGGGTGAGGGAAAGAGACCTCTTAAATCGCTGAGCGATTTACTTAAAGGAAAACAGGGCCGTTTCCGTCAGAACCTTCTTGGAAAACGTGTTGACTATTCCGGACGTAGTGTTATTGTTGTAGGACCGGAACTCAAGATCCATCAGTGCGGTCTTCCCAAGATGATGGCTCTGGAGCTTTTCAAACCGTTTGTAATACAGAAACTTGAAGAAAGAGGACTGGTTCAAACTGTCAAGAGTGCCAAGAAGTTTGTTGAAAAAGAACGTCCTGAAGTCTGGGATATCCTTGAAGAAGTTATTAAGGATCACCCGATTCTTCTGAACCGTGCCCCAACTCTTCACCGACTGGGTATTCAGGCCTTTTTCCCGGTGCTGGTTGAAGGAAAAGCCATCAGACTGCATCCTCTGGTATGTACTGCTTTCAATGCTGACTTCGATGGTGACCAGATGGCTGTACATGTGCCTCTTTCTTTTGAGTCTCAGCTTGAATGCCGTTTCCTGATGCTCAGCGCAAATAACCTTTTGAGTCCTGCATCAGGACATCCGGTGATGACTCCGACTCAGGATATAGTGCTTGGAATTTATTATTTGACAAAATTGGCTGTCGGACGCAAGGGAGAAGGTCGTGCATTCTGCAATGCAGAAGAAGTGTATCATGCTGTTGCAGACAAACAGCTTGACCTTCATGCAAAGATTAAGGTTCGCATTAAAGGCAAACTGATTGAAACTACACCCGGTCGTGTAATTCTCAATACAGCTC
>CAYLVN010000093.1:0-10284 GCA_964387115.1 uncultured Fibrobacter sp. | reverse complement strand
AGGTTACCTCTTCGTGTGCGGCGATAATCCTGCATAAGATGAAAATCCGACCGGCCCTCACTGTCAACAACAACTATTTCCCCATCAAAGATTGATTGAAATGAGAGCTTCTTCAGATCTCTTACTACAGGCGGATAGTCGTTAAGAAAACTCTTACCGTGCCTGGAATAGAGCTTTACATCACCATTCATTACTTCTGCTAGTGCCCGGTACCCGTCCCATTTTATCTCAAAGATCCACCCTTGGCGATCAAATGGTTCTTCCACAAGCTGTGAGAGCATGGGGGAGAGCGGGCCCTGTGGCGCAGGACTCTTCAGAGCTCCGGAAATGTCCAGTTTTGTAATGTCAACCGTATAACTTTCATCCGGGTAGTCTGCATGGCGTATCTGCTCTATGGTTCGTTCAGTACGCACAGAACGGTTCTGCTCCAGAATCTCCTCTTCAGTGGCAAACCGGTCACTTTTTTTGATCAGAAGCCAGCTGTTTCCCTTTGCACGTTTGAGCCTCACAAGATGGTATGCACCTTTGAGCTTCTTTCCCTGCAGGTAAAAAAAGATATTTCCCTTCTGCAGCCCTTTTCTTATCTCATCTTCAGTTTTCTGCCGATCCTCTATACCCGGCACAATATAGGTGCCCTCATCCCAGATCATGACTGTTCCGGCTCCGTAATTTCCTTCCGGAATAGTCCCCTCAAAATTGCGGTAGTCAAAAGGGTGATCCTCTACCATCATGGCGAGCTTTCTAATGGAGGGATCAAGTGAGGGGCCCCTGGGAACAGCCCAGCTCTTAAGCACTCCGTCAAGTTCAAGGCGAAGGTCGTAGTGGAGATGTGAAGCCTGATGCTTATGGATTACAAAACAGAGTAAACCTTTTTTTGCATCCTCGTTCACTCCGGAAGGCTCCGGGGTATGGGAAAAATCCCGTTTCTGTTTGTACCTCTCCAGCGCCATAACTAAGCGGCTTTTCTTTTGGTCATCTCAAGACTCTGGCTGAGCCTTGAAAAAAGATCCGTAACCGCTGAGGGCACCTCTTCTGCCTTGACAGGTTCAGGTGGTTTGCCCTCCACCTTTTCCTGAATAACCTTTTTTAACTCTTCAAAGTAGGTATCGTGGTACTGTTCCGGTTTCCACTCTTCACTAAGCTGCTCGACCAGCTTTACGGCCATGTCAAGTTCTCTTTCTGAAACCGCTTCGGCACCTTTTGATGGAATATCCAGCTCCGCGGAGCTGCGGAGTTCATCGGCAAAGCGCATCTGATTGAGAATTATGACCGATTCCTCGGCTTTTATGAGTGCCATGTGCTCCCTTGTGCGCATCACATACCTGGCAATAGCTGTTTTACCGCTCTTTCTCATTGCTTCACGAAGAAGAACATAGGCCTTTTTTGCCTCTTTTACCGGCTCTAGAAAATAAGGCTTCTCCAGAAATTTCTGATCTATGTCGGCTGCATTTACAAATGCCAGAATGTCTATTGTCTGCGTTTTCCTCGCTCTTGCCCTCTTGAAATCTTCATCATCAACAACGATGTAATCACCTTTACGGTATTGATAACCCTTTACGATCTGATCATACATGACCTCTTCACCGGTTTCTCTGCACACTCTTGCATAGCGGATCCGGCAATGGTCATCTTTTCTTATCAGGTCGAAATCGATTCTGTGACTTCTGGTGGCATCGTAAAGCTTTACAGGAATGTAAATCAGGCCGAAACTCAGTGCCCCTGACCAGATAGAGCGCATGTTCTTGCCTCCCTGCTGCAAATGATACCGGAAGCGTGCCGGAGAAATCTTTGCACGCTCTACGGCGGAAATGACTTCATCCCCAACCTATGCACCCGTGAAGAGATGAAGTACGCACATGGAATATGTGCAATTCGCCCTGATCCGGGTACATAATACAGGAATAGCAAAAAACATGTCTAAGGGTGTTTTATCGCTTCAAAGAAAAACGTAACAGACTTTTATTCTGTCTGATCCGTTACTCCTCCAAACAGGGATGCTATCTGGCGGGCAAATGGGGAAAGAGATGGGTCGCGTGCTCCCATCAGAAGAATACACTCACCACTCCTGACACTCTTTAGATGGTCCAGAAGTTCCTGACGGTTTTCGGGAACAATGGCTTTAAAAGGTACATCACCCAGAGCTTCTATGATATCAGTCGATGAGATATCTTTTTTTGCCGTGCCGCCGGCATAGTAGATCGGAAGTAAATATAGAGTGTCGTTTGCTGTAAGCTGGCTGCCAAACACCTCTACATATTCATCTTTAAGAAAACGGGTGGGGCCAAAACCGTGCGGCTGGTATATAACCGATAGTCTGGTGGAGATTCCACGTGAGGCTTTTATCGCGGCCTTTATTTTTTCCGGATTATGAGCGAAATCATCTACAATGAAAACTCCGCCACTGGTAGGCAGTACAGAAAAACGCCGTGCCACGCCTTTAAACGAGCTGACCGCTTCACTGAGATCGCTCTCCTTACAACCAAGATAACGGCATACACTCAAAGCTGCAGCGCAGTTTGATAAATTGTGTTCACCCGGAAAGGGAAGAGTGTACAGGGTTGTGTCGCAGAGCATCGATGAACTGCGGGGGAGAAACTTTATCTCTGAAGGAAAAAGGTCAGCCTTTTTATGCAGAGAAAACCTGAGGTCTGCTTCTATTCCGCTTAGTCCGTTATCATCGGCATTGATGACTGTTACTTTTGATTGGGAAGCAAGCCTGGAGAACATCCCGAGTACTTCAGGGACTGGCTTGTGATCTTTTGAAATATTCAGGATAACGCTGATAAATGGAGAATACTTTACCAGGCTCCCATCACTTTCATCTGCTTCAATAACAAGAAAATCGGAATTTCCGAAAAATGCATTTCCGATCAAACCGTCTTTTTGCAGTCTCAGAAGGTTTGCACCGCTGATCAGTGAAGGTGACTTTCCACAATGAGAAAGGAATTCAAAAATCATGGCCGTGACAGTTGATTTCCCGCTTGTACCTGCCACAGCTATCGTTTTTCTGGAGCTTACAAATGACGCAAGCAGATCGGAGCGGTGGATGATTGGAATATTGAAGGCCCGTGCGGCTGCAATTTCAGGATTCGATTCTTCAATTGCAGTAGAGATACAGACGGCCTGAACCGATCGATTTATGCCCGATCCATCCTGTGGAAAAAGCTTGCACCCGACTGCTTCCAGTCCTGATTTGATCGGCTCCGTATCGGGACTGTCAAGCATCCTGTCAGAACCGCTGACGCTGAGACCGATCCACTTTGAATACTGGGCCAGAGCACTCATTCCACTTCCAAGTATTCCGGTGAAATGAATGCTTCTGCAGCTGTAACCGTTAATCAATAACGACAATCGTATCCTCCGGGATCGAGTTGAAAAAATCTATTACATCTTTATTGCGCATGCAGACACAGCCGTGGGACATCGGTGTCCCGACAAGGTCCTCGCGATTTGTGCCGTGAATATAGATATACCTCTCCCAGGAATCGATTCCCTCCCCGCTGTTTACACCCGGTTCAAGTCCGCGCAGGCGGAGTATACGGGTGAGAATCTTATTCTCTCCGGACATCGATTCATCCCAGTCGATACCTGTATCTTTACGGTCAAGGAATATCCTTTTTTCCGGGGCTCCGTTTCCGATCTTTTCTCCTATACTGTGGATGCCGGCAGGGGTTTGATTGGAACCTTCTTTATTTCCCATGCCCTTTTTTGCTGTGGAAACCGAATAGCTTTTTATTACTTTTTTATTCTTGATCAGATGCATCATTTGCTCAGAGCTGTCCACTATCACAAACAGTATCGGAATAGAACTGAATCTGCTTTTCAGTTTTTTAATTACGGAATTGAATTTGATTTTATTCATGTGTACAACCTCTGTAGACAACTCATTTACCAAAATAATATAATGAAGTTTCAAATGGCAGTACTTATGATCCTGTTTAACTATCACATGTAAAAGGAAGGCTGGTCACCATGGAAAACGAAATTCTTCATCCGGATAACCACGAGGATACCTGGCGGATTTTCCGTATTATGGCAGAGTTTGTGGAGGGTTTTGAAACACTTTCAAGAGTGGGCCCCTGCATTACAATATTCGGTTCTGCCCGTACTCCCGAAGATCATGATTTCTACAAAATGACTGTTGAGACGGCAAGGCTTGCAGCAAAAAACGGTTACGGCGTGATAACCGGTGGTGGCCCGGGAATAATGGAAGCTGCAAACAAGGGTGCTTCAATGGAAAATGGAAAGTCTATCGGGCTTAACATTCAGCTTCCTTTTGAGCAACTTCCAAATCCGCACATTAAAACCATGCTTAACTTCAGACATTTTTTCTGCCGTAAAGTCATGTTTCTGAAGTACACATCCGCAGTAATTATATTGCCCGGCGGTTATGGAACCATGGATGAGATGTTTGAGGTATTGACTCTTGTCCAGACTCAGAAAGTCGCTTCCCTTCCGCTTGTGCTGATGGGGAAAAGTTACTGGAACGGGCTGGTGACATGGTTGAAGGATACGATGTTGCACCATGGATATATTCTCGATGCCGATCTTTCGCTTATGAAAGTAACTGATGACCCTGTTGAGGCGATCGAGTTTATACTCAAAAGTAAAGGGAAGGGGAAAGTTGCAGCAAACTTTGTATGAAAAAAAGTTGGAATTGTAAAAAAAATCTTGACATGAAATTTCTTTTAGCTTATTATTATAGCAAGATTGAAAGTAACAAACAGAAATTAAAAGTGAAGTAAACGGTCCGAATTAACAAATGAAAACAAACAGTAGAAAGAATAAACCGCAGATCTGGAAAAATGAAAATCCGTGTCTGCATCTTTCTACACGTATTATTTCCTTTAGAAGGAGGTAGTGAAGTGGTAGTTAAAAAAGCAGCCGCCAAGAAGAAAGCAGCCCCTGCAAAGAAGACCGTGAAGAAGGCGGTTAAAAAAGCACCGGTAAAGAAAGCTGTAAAAAAAGCACCGGTAAAGAAGGCTGTGAAAAAAGCACCGGCAAAGAAGGCTGTGAAAAAAGCGGTGAAAAAAGTCGCAAAGAAAGCTTCAGCAAAGAAAAAGTAAGTCGCCGAAATCTCAAGGGCGGGAAGAAATTCCCGCCCTTGCTGTTTCTAAACACACACTCTTCCACACACCACAAAAAAAACACAGAACTATTTTATTGCATATTATTATTGCATTTCCTATTTTTAACTGATCCAATAAAAGTTATAAATCATTCCTCGATAGTTTAACTTCATGATTGAATTTTCTAAGCAGATTTCTGATAAGTGGAACATCCCGACAACTCTGTCGGAGTTGATATGTATGGCATTTGAAAAAGGCGACTCTCCTTATTACCTTGCAGAGTATAAACCTGAAATCGCCATCGAACTCTCAATCTCCTCTCTGTGGGAAATCTATGATTTTCTCCATGGCATGGAGGAACTTTCTGTTAAAAAGAAAAGACTTATCACTGCTTTGAAAAAAGCTGACAAGCTTACTTCAGCTGTGGAAAAGCGAGTAAATCTGACATCCAGTTCTTTTGATCTTGATGACTTGATGATTTCTCTGCGCCCCAATCCAAGAAGCAAAGGACAATTGGCCTTAAAAAAAGGGCTCAACAGCATTGCTGATCTGATTGTAAAGCAGGAAGAAGAAAAAACTCCAATTGAAGAACTCGCTACTCCCTATATTGGAAAAGATCCATCACTCTCCTCAGTAGAAGATGTTCTTCAGGGTGTCAAGGACATCCTGGCTGAACGTTTTGCATACGATGAAACTGTCCGCGCGATGGCAAGAGAATTTGCCTATGATGACGGTTTTGTAGAGGTGATTCCAAAAAACAAAAAAGATCCCGCATATTCAAGCTATTTAAATAAATCTATTCCGGTACAGGAACTATCAAAAGAGGAGATACTTCGTTTCTGTGTTGATGAAGAGCAGAAACTGGTACGCCTGAAACTGGGTGTTCAACTTTTCAGAATAACCGAACTCCTCAGACATCATTTTATAACAAATCCAGATTCAGTCGGTTTTGATCTTATATGCGAAGCTATAGATGAGTGCTGGCTGAGACTGCTCCAGCCGATAGTCGAAAGAGACGTCAAGCAGCGTCTCAAGGATGATGCTGTGGAATGGGCCAGCAA
Source organism: uncultured Fibrobacter sp. (assembly GCA_964387115.1). GTDB lineage: Bacteria > Fibrobacterota > Chitinivibrionia > Chitinivibrionales > Chitinispirillaceae > JAAYIG01. Next base: position 4,154 of record CAYLVN010000093.1, on the reverse strand, counting down.
GGTTCTGACCACTGATCTGGAAAAGCAGTACTCTGCAGAGAAAAGCCGTGGACCATTACTGATCGCAAGCGCTTCTGAAAAAAATCTGTTCTTACTAGCTGTAAATGGGCAGGGCGGACTTCTGGGCTCTACAACCGATCGTAAACCAGTTCCCGGAAAAACAATTTCTACAGAAAGACTTCGTCAATTCATAACCAGACACAAGCCAGCTGCGATATTGATTCCGGAAGGTTCAGAAATCGAAGCCATAAAACCAGTTCTGACTCAGGCTATTGCCGGTTTAGAACCAGCTCCGGTGATCTCACCTTTTGTACCTGACACTGCATCGGCCGATCTGTTACAGTCACAATGGATGCAGACGGGATTCTCGACTCTCTTTACTGAGGAATTGCAGCGGCAGCTTTTCGCTGCAGCTATACAGTATCTTAAACCCATGTCGCTTATCTCTGAAATCGGTACCGGATTTTATAAGGTACATCCTCTTCAGAATCTTATCACAGAACAGACTTTCATTCAGATAGTAAAGAGAATTTCTGCATTCTCCGCACTCTGTGAAGGTATATCCATAAAGGAAATTTCCGATTCACAGATTAAAGACATCAGTATAGTAAATGATAAAATTATTCAGTCTATAAGGACCGCTGATTCTCAGGGTCAGATCTTAGTCAAAGATGATCTCCTTAAAGTACAGGGTGTTTCTGAAGTGGTTTTCAGAAATATTGCCGGTTTTATCATTTTACCGGGTTCTGATGACATGCTTGACAAAACGCTTGTTCATCCTGATTTCTACCCCTGGTTCTCAGAGATCTGTGATCAACTCAATGCTTCTGTAGAAACCATAGTAAGTGATCCGGCAATTCTCAGAGGGTTCAGTACAGAGGACATCACTAAAAAAATCTATATAGACAAGAAACTCATCAATCACATCAGTGTGGGAAAACGTTTTGCTTCAGCCGTTTCAACCAAAGTAAAACGGAAACTCAAATTGACAGAAGTCACTGAGGGCGCAATCGTCTCCGGAAAGGTCACCAACATTACTCCTTTTGGAGTGTTCGTGAATATTAATGCAGTATGTGATGGCCTGATACACATTTCGCAGCTTGCGGATGAGTATGTAGAGAGCCCTGAACAGGTGGTTACAGTCGGTGACAGGGTTGATGTTAAAATCCTCAAGGTTGATGTAAAGAAACGCCGCATCTCTCTTTCCATGAAAAATCTTGGAACAAAGAGTCCCAAAATCAAGCCGTCAAAAGGACAGCTTGATCATCTTGCTGAACATTTCAAGAATCGTTGATCCCCGCCTTATTGAGCAGGGAACAGATACGGTTGTGAACTGCACGAACCAGCTGTGTTCTTGCGTATGTCAATTCGATCGATTCGGTAAAAACAGCATGTCTCAGATAAAATCTTTCAAAGATGGCTGCGATTTGATTTGTAAAAAGAACCGTTGCGCTTCTGTTCCAGACTGAATCAGTATCCAGAAGAGCTATTGCTTTCAGCAGTAAAATCTCTTCCTGTTCAACAAGCAGTTCAGGATTGCCTTTTATAACCCCGGGGCTTATTACTTCCGCGTGTTTTATCACTTCTCTGGTCTTCTCAAGAATGCTGTGTCTGGCAGAAAGTAACTCCTGTTTCGCACTGTCAAGCAAACAGGTATGAAGGTACTGAGCGCTTACCCGGAAATTTATAAATCCATTTTGAAGTGATTGTTCGAGCTGTGGGTCGGGTTGCACAAATGAAATGTTCCACTTGAAATACGCCATGATCCTGCGTGCAACCTGCTCTGCAGGAATAGCGACAATTGATGAAATTTGAAGAGCAACGGGGGTGCAAAGGTCTGCGCTTCCAGTTCTGCACAGATAAAAAGATTCTGGTTTTACCTGATACACAAGAGCAGGGAATGCCTGATTGAGTGCTGATTGCAAGCTGTTTTGCAGGTAGCTCCGCAGTGTCAGCTCCGGCATTTCAGGATGAGACGCCAGGGATATCGGTTCTTTTCCCTTTTGACCAGAGTTCCTCAAGATCATAGTAGGTGCGCAGTTCGGGAAGCATTATATGGACTACGACATCAGAGTAATCGATTAAGACCCATCTTCCCTCTTCGCTTCCTTCTTCGCGCCATGGACGGGTGCCAAGTTCTTTTGTGCTCTCAACAATGCCTCCGGCAATCGCACTGTTATGCACTGTGTTGTCACCCTGGCATATAATAAACCAGTCTGCTGTTCCATGAAGTTCACTGATATCTATCACAACGATCTCTTCTGCGAGCTTCTCCTGTGCAGACCTGACCACTACATCAACCAGCTCTTTTCCTCCCAGCGGTTTTTCGGCTGTATTCTTCACTTTATCCTCTCTGCGAAATCAGGCCCTATAAACACTGTAACGTCGTACAGGTTTTCATTGTTTCGTATTATTGCTTTTTTATCGGTTTTCAGGGCATTTGCAACCTGAGATGCAACTGTTGTGTCAAGACTACGGGAGACAACCATTGTGTATGGGTAGTTCCAGGCTTGCGCATTTCCAATATTTTTTACATCAAAATTTCTGGACCGCAGAAAATCGGCTACTTTATTTGCAGCACCCTCAATACCGCAGCCATTAAGAATTTCTATGCTGCCAATATAGGGAACAGAGGTCACAACCGTTTTCTTCTTGATGCCAAACTCCGGGCTGTCTGTTTTCATAGACCCGATAAGGATGGATAGTCCAGAGAACAGTATGATCGAGATTAAGGTAAAAACATTGCTCATACCAAAACAGTACTTATTTGCCCGGGTTTACACAGATGATTTTTGGCTTATGTGTTGCAATTTCTTCAGGGGAAAGCATAGCATAAGAAAGAACCATAATTCTGTCACCAACCATACCAAGTCTGGCAGCCGGGCCATTGAGCTGCACTATTCCTGAGCCGCGCTTTCCGGTGATTGCATAAGTAATGATTCTTGATCCGGTATCAGCATTAAGAACATGCACTTCTTCATTGGGGAGAATTCCTGCCTGTTCCAGATATGATTCATCCAGTGTGATACTTCCTTCATATTCCAGGTTGGCACCCGTGATCCGGATATCACGTATTTTACCGTTGAGAAACAACCGTAGCATTTTGCTGATCCTGTCTTGAAAAGTTACACGCGTTGAATATTGCTTTGCAATCCGTTTGTCAGGACAATCAGAAATCCGTTACCGGAATGCAGAGTGGAAATATAAATTATGAGCAGCTTTTTGAGAATCACGCATTTTTACAGTCACTCTGAGATTATAAAGTCAGTTTGATCTGGCTGTTTTGTCTATCTCGTCACGAATCCTTGCGGCATCTTCATACCGCTCTTCCTGGATAGCGTTTTTGAGTTGTCTCTGGAGTGCTTCAAGAGGAGTGAGTTCAGTCTCCTCAACGGGCTCTTCTTCTGCGGCCGGTTTCTCTTCAATGGTGGATTCCTCAGTGATAATTACCCCTGCCTCATCCATAACCTTTTCTTCTACGTAAATTGGAGAAGAAAATCTGAGTGCCAGAGCAATGGCATCACTTGGCCTCGAATCAATTTCTAATTCTCTGTCATTTTTCCTTATGATAAGCTTTGCGTAAAATGTCTCGTCTACAAGGTCGGTAATCTCGATTCGGATCAGTTTACAATCAAGCTCTAAGAGTACTGTTTTAAACAGGTCATGAGTGAGGGGGCGTGGAAATGGAATCTGATTGAGTTCAATGGCTATAGACTGTGCCTCAAGCTGGCCAATAGAGATTGGAAGGCTCCTTTTATCGTCTTCACCTCTGAGCAGGATCACAAAATCTTTCCCCATATTCACCAGGAAAGTGTTGGCTACTTCCACAAGAATCATAAGTATCGCTCTTCTTCTTTTGAGTGAACAGATGTTCCGGGTAACCAGAATGCCTTCTTTGTGGCCTATCTGGTTGCCGGAGGAGAAAACTAATACGATTCCGGATTCGGAATATTTTCTGTAACCCTGGCAATCAGACTAGTGGATCAACCTCAATTGTCTGATTACGATCAGGTCCGATTGAAACAATCAGAATCGGGATATCATAACAGAGGTTCTGGAGTTTTCTGATATACTGAAGAGCCTTTGACGGAAGATCCTGAAGCGTTTTACATCCGGAAATATCACATTTCCAGCCTTCCATCTCTGTGTACACA
>CAYLVN010000092.1:0-10286 GCA_964387115.1 uncultured Fibrobacter sp. | reverse complement strand
GAACGCCCCCTTCCAAAAAATCTTGATTCTTATTCCCATATTTTAACATAAAACCAGAGAATACCCTGATCCGCCTGTATAAATCAGGTATTAATGAATTATTGTTACTTCGCTGTATAAATCGTATACTTCTCTCATGGATTGTTTTGAAGTCGAATGGACACCCGAAAAAATCGCCCGCTTCTGGAGCAGTTACGAAGAAACGCCAGGGATGCAGAACTGGCATTTCAGCAAGCAGCGGGGTGCTGCGCTGATCTCACTGGTACGAAAAAAAGTCTCCTTATCCGCACCGGTTCTGGACCTGGGCTGTGGGTCCGGACACCTGATATCACTTCTACTTTCACTGGGACTTCAAACCCGTGGTGCCGATGTCTCCGACAGTGCAGGCAAAATCGTAAATGAAAGATTCAATGGTGACCGGAATTTTATGGGCTATACTCCCCTCCAGAAGGGAAAATCACTGCCTTTTGATGACAACTCTTTTAAAACACTATTCCTCCTTGAAACAGTTGAACATCTGCTTCCTCCTGATCTCGAGGCGATTCTGCTCGAATCACGTCGAATTCTTGCAGATGGCGGTCATTTGATTGTTACCACACCAAATCAGGAATTGCTGAGAGACTCGTTTGTTTTCTGCAGAAGTTGCGGTGCTCAGTTCCACTCTTTTCAGCATATACGCAGCCTGGACAGCAGTTCATTATGGACACAAATCGAGAAAGCCGGATTCAAAAAAGTTATCTGCCGCCCGGCAATTCTGCTGCCTGACTTGAGTGTCTGGCTTCTTGCCCAGAGATGCCGCAGGGAATCGTTTATTCCATGTCCGGAGTGCGGGAATAAAGTAGTGAATTCAGCCTTAAGGTCAGAGAACCGGATCAAATCTGTTTTAAGAGAACTCTACCACCTCGTGTGCATAGCTGAAAAGTAATTTCCCGGTTTTTCGCAATACAGTTTGCCACAAATCGAATTAATTTTATCGATGTTGGGCAAATTCTATTGCTTTGAGTTATCTGGTAATTTATTTTCTATGACTGTTTTGCCCCTTTGGGATAAACGGGCTAGTAACTCAGTGGTAGAGTATCGCCCTTTTAAGGCGAGAGTCGAAGGTTCGAATCCTTCCTAGCTCATTTCTCCTTCTTCTCTGCTTCCAACCTCAAGATTACAATTGATACATGAGAAATAAATGAAAATAGAGCATTTTCAGAATTTATGGTCATCTCTTTCATTTCCCGGTGTTTCACGTTGGATCACGGAAAATCCTCACAATTCACTATTTACCGGGCTGAATGGTTCCAGTGACGTTTTCCTCATAAGTGATCTGTTTGAAAAATCACAGCGCCCGGTTCTTGTACTTGTAGAGAGCAGTAAAAAAGCCGAAACGCTTGTCGAGGAATGCAAATCGTTTCTTGGTGATGATGCGGTAATGCTGTTTCCATCCCGCGATGCAGTGCCTTACAACATGAAATCTCCTTTCGGACCCACAGTTGAGGCACGGTTTGGAGTTCTCTCCGCTCTTCTGGAAAGTGCAAAAAAAGTCTATGTTGCCCCTTATGCCGCTCTGATGCAGAAAATCCTGCCCCGGAAAAATCTTTTCAATAAAATTATCCGTCTGCAGACTGGTGATGAGATCTCAATCTCCACTCTATCTGAATGGTTAACAGAAAGTGGATTTCACAGGGAAAACAAGGTCACAGATATCGGCTCTTTCAGTATCCGGGGTGGAATAGTTGATATCTATCCTCTTCTTGGTGAAAATCCGCTCCGGATCGAATTCTGGGGTGACACGATAGACACAATCAGAGAGTTTGATGTCTTCACTCAGAAAGCTTTTGAGTCAAAAAAGCAGATTCAGATCTTCCCCATGAAAGAGCTCTGTTTCAGTGATTCACAGATAGATGGCGCTCTTGAGAAAATGGCAGAGCATTGCCGTGAAAGCGGTATCGATTCCATGATGGTTCATAAACTGGAGCACCAGTGGAAAAGTGTGGGGGATCTCGAAGGGATCGAGTGGTTTCTTCACTGGTTTGAGCAACCCTATTCATCGATTCTCGATTACATTTCAAGCGACACCCTTATCGTCTGGAACGATCTGGTACCGATTGGACGAAGGCTTGATGAATCGAGGCAGAACTACGCCAGGCATCTGGAGAGAGTCCCGGAACTCTATCTGCCCTTTATCTCCCCTCCGGATAAACTGCTTCACCTCGACGATACTGTAATCGGTGATTCGGCGTTTTATGACACGGTTTATGTGGAGACTCTCGATACTCCAGCCGATACTATCAGTTTCAAGGTTTCAATAAATGAACAGCCGCAGCTCCCGCGGGAAATCGAATCTCTGACAGACGATCTGAAATCGCACAATGAAAAGGGCCTCAGGTGTATTCTGGTCAGCCCTAATCTGGGCCATGCAGAAAGAATGCAGGAGTTGATTGCTGATTCCTGTCCTTTTGTAGAATTCGCGATCGGATTTCTGCTCAAAGGATTTATCGACAATGAAAACCGGTTTCTGCTTTACACTGAAGCACAGATCTTTAACCGTTCGGTCCGTCCGGTACGCGTTAAAAAACAGAAGAGCGGAATTCCCATTACCGGATTCGATGCTCTCAGTCCACAGGATTATGTGGTTCACGAAGACCATGGAATAGCCAGATTTATAGGTATTGAAAGAGTCCAGACCGGAGAAAGTCAAAGTGACTGCATGGTATTGATTTATGCCGACCATGCGAAGGTTTATGTTCCGGTGGATGATTTCCATAAGGTTCAGAAATATGTTGGCAAAGAGTCTATAGCCCCCTCTCTTTCAAAAATTGGAACCTCCTCCTGGGAAAAGCTCAAGACAAAAACACGGGAATCTCTTAAGGAGATGGCCCAGGAGCTTATTGATCTGTATGCCAAACGCGAGTTTCTTGAAGGCATAATGTTTCAGCCCGATAATCTCTGGCAAAAAGAGTTTGAGGACTCTTTTATTTACGAGGAAACACCCGATCAGCTTCGTGCCATCAAAGATTCCAAGGAAGACATGGAATCAAAGAAACCGATGGACAGGCTTATATGTGGTGATGTAGGGTTCGGAAAAACAGAAGTGGCGATGAGAGCCGCTTTCAAGGCTGTAATGTCTGGATATCAGGTTGCGGTACTTGCACCCACTACTATCCTGGCCGCTCAGCATTACTCTACTTTTTGCGAGCGGATGTCTAACTTTCCGGTGAAAATCGGTATGCTTAGCAGGTTTTTAAAACCGGGTGAACAAAAACCGATTTTACAAAAACTGCGCGATGGAGAGGTGGATATAGCTATTGGGACTCATAGAGTGCTGTCTGAAGATGTGGTTTTCAAAAATCTGGGACTGCTGATAATCGATGAGGAGCAGCGGTTTGGAGTCAAACATAAAGAAAAACTGAAGCAGCTCCGGTTCCAGGTGGATGTGCTTTCTATGACTGCCACTCCCATTCCCAGAACTCTGCACATGTCACTTATCGGGGCAAGGGATCTTTCCATTATTAATACCCCGCCGCGAAACCGTCTTCCAATCGAAACCAGAGTGGCAGAATATCATGATGAACTGGTTAAGAATGCCATAGAGACTGAGCTTGAGAGGGGAGGGCAGGTTTATTTTGTCAATAACAGAATTAAAAACCTTGATGCTCTGCAGGATAAAATAGAGCAGCTGGTCCCCAAAGCCAGGGTAATTTCAGCTCACGGGCAGATGGATGAAAAAGAGCTTGAGATGATAATGAAAGAGTTTATTGCAGGACGTTACGATGTCCTTCTGTCAACTGTTATCATCGAAAACGGCCTGGACATACCGAATGTAAATACAATTATAGTGAATCGTGCCGATACCCTGGGGCTTTCTCAGCTCTACCAGCTCAGGGGCAGGGTAGGGCGCTCCTCAGAACAGGCATATGCCTATTTTCTTACCCCGGCCTTTAAACAGGTAAATGAGTTGTCGCTTAAACGACTCCGGGCACTGGAGCAGTATACCGACCTGGGATCGGGTTTTCAGATCGCGATGAGGGATCTTGAGATCCGCGGTGCAGGAAATATCCTTGGAACCCGGCAGCACGGATTTATCGCCGCTGTTGGTTTTGAGCTCTACTGCCGCCTTCTGCAGGATGCTGTAAAGGAGATAAGGGGTGAAAAGGTAGAGACCACTGCCCAGGAGGTCAAGCTTGAGATACCGCTTCAAGCCTATATTCCTACAGAGTACATTTCTGATGGTGCTACCCGGATAGCCGTTTATCAAGAACTTTCATCTGTTTCATCATTCCAGGATATTTCTGATGTAGAAAAGAGCATGAACGATCGTTTCGGTGCCGTGCCCGGCAGTGTAGATGCACTTCTGCTCCTGATGAAAATCAAGATTTGTGCAAGAAAAACCGGCACTTCAAGAGTTGCTGTAAATAAAGACGATGAACTTGTGCTTACCTTTGAGGGCGACCAGGAACAGATAAAGGAGAACATCGGCAAAGTGATCAAGTCCAGCGATCTTCAGTTCCAGATCCAGTATGATACACCCATAACTCTCCGGACAAAGCTTGCGGCCCGGAATGCACACGATCAGGCTCTTCAATCTCTTGACATCCTCTCCAGGATTTCCGGCAATTAGGTACGGTTTAAACCTGAAAGTCGCTTGTTCTTTTCCGCATCGGAGTCAGAATCGATATCGGTAATCGAAATCTCTTAAGGGTACCTTAATATTCAGTTTTCAAGCGAGGCCAAACGAAAATTGGCAGCCGCAGCGGAAATTGAATTTTTAGAGGTACCCTCAAGGAAAAAACACCCGAAACTTGTTCTGTTTGTTCGGCCCGTTTTACTTCCCTGATAATGGATTTCCGCCTCTGCATCATGTATCTTTGTCATGGGGTTTTCTGCCCTGCTCCGTATGAAAACTATCCCCGATCTGTCACAATATCCGGATTACAAGAAAAAACAATGAAGATGTTTTCTAAATATTCTATATACCCGTGCGTAGTAAGTATTCTGGTTTTTTCTGGATGCAAGGAACCGGACAAAAGTCCGGTAGTGGCTCGTGTGGGAAACTCTGAGCTTACTGTAGATGATATGTATAAGAGCATTCCTTCGGAATACAGCGACCAGATTACCAGAGAACAGAATATTACATATGTAAAACAGTGGATAGATACCGAACTGCTTTACAGAGAAGCGCTCCGGTCTAAACTGGATAAAGACAAGGATATAATAAAGCGACTTGAAAAGATAAAAAAGGATCTGCTTGCTGCTGAAATTATTTCCCGGGCATCCTCCCGGTCTGTAGTAATCGACAAGGATATTGTAGAATCCTATTACAACCAGCACAAAACCGAACTTATTCGCGAGAAAGATGTTGTGAAATTTCTTGAGATAGTTGTTGACAGTACACAAACTGCCGCCTCCATTAAAACTGCTGCCACCGCAGACAATTTCTCTTCGCTTGCTGTCCAGCACTCAAAGCTTCCTTTCTCTGATTCTGGTGCTTATGTGCCAATAGAAGATGTGCAGCCGGAAATCCGCAGCGTGATTGAATCCGCCAAAACTGCCGGAATCTACGGTCCTGTAAAAACAGAGGTTGGCTACCATGTAATTTTATTGCAGGAAAAGCTTGAGAAAGGTGGTCAGTGCACGCTTGAAGAGGCATGGGAAGAGATCACAACCTTACTTTCAACAAAGGCCCAGAAAGAAAATCTCGAAAAGCTTCTCTCTGATTTGCGACTTAAAAATGATGTCGAGTTCAGTTTTGATCAGTTAAGCGGAAATACTTCTGATACTTCAGAAATTAAAAATACTAATACAGATAGATAGGAGTCCAAAGATGCCAAAAACATCCATGGCAGGTTTTCTTTTACTTACACTCAGTATTGTTCTTTCAGCAGAATCGCGTCTGGATGGAATTGCTGCTGTTATCGGTGATGAAATAATACTTCAATCAGAAATTGACGCTTACAGTATTATGCGGCTCAATGGTCTGGGGCTAAACAAAGATTCAGTCGATATCGCTCCTTTGAGGAAAGGTTTCCTTAATGAACTTATTGATGGGAAGGTTCTTCTGGCCCATGCAAAACAGGACAGTACAATCTCAATAACGGACCAGGAAGTCGAAAATGCTCTTAACAATCACATAACAATGTTGCTTCAGCAGAATAATCTGACAATGGACAGTCTCGATTCAGTTCTCCGTAGAGAACAGAACATTTCACTTGTTAAATTCAAATCAGAAGCCAGAAAAGCCATTCGGGAACAGTTGCTTAAACAGAAAGTTCATCAATCATACCTTTATTCAATAAAAATAAGCAGAAAAGATGTTGAACAATTTTACAATCAGTATAAAGACAGTCTTCCTGTGGCCGGTGAAAGTGTTTGCCTATCGAAATTGTCCATAAAAGTAAGTCCCCACGACTCAGTGCGTCAGGCCGCTTTTGCCAAAATAAAATCAATTAAACAGCGCCTTGATAACGGCGCCGACTTCGCTGAAATGGCAAAAATGTTCTCTGAAAGTCCTGAAGGGAAAGATGGGGGAGATCTGGGTTTTATTGGTAAAGGATCTCTGGGCGAACTTGTTTTTGAGGAAAAAGCATTCTCCCTGACCCCTGGTCAGATCAGTGAACCTTTTGAAACCAGGCTCGGGTTCCACATATTGAATGCTCTTGCTAAAAAAGACCAGAATGTTCATCTTCGACAAATTTATATCAAAGTAGCTCCTACTGAAAAGCAGATTCAGACAGTTACATCCAGACTCGACTCTATCAGGACAAACTGCAATTCTAAAGATGCATTCGAAAAAAGCGTAAAGACATACAGCGATGATGCCGCCACGAAGTCAAAAAACGGTAGTTTAGGATGGATGTCGCTGCTTGAATTACCTGCGGCTGTAAGAACTGCAATTGACACATCAGGTTCCGGATTTATCACCATCCCTCTTCAGGAGGATAATTTCTGGTCTATATACCGCGTGGATGACAGAGTAAAAAACCGCAGCCTGACTCTTGAGCACGATTACCTGATCCTGGCTGAAAAAGCAAAAGATATTCTGGCTCAGAAAAAACTGATTGATCTTGTATCTGAGTGGCGAAAACAAATTTTCCTGGATATCAGGATCTGAACTTTTCCTGATTATTACCATGCCGATTAAAAAACGACTTAACAAGGAATCCTCGTACAGCTCTCTGGCATCGGTCTATGATCGGCTGATGAGTCATGTAGAGTATGATGAGTGGGCTGATCTCATTAATAAAATTTCCCGCAGGTATATCAAAAAGAAAAAAATCTCAATCTTTGAAATCGGCGGCGGTACCGGATCTCTCGCAAAATTACTGATTCATTCCGGTTACAATTATTACGGATCCGACCTCAGTCCACATATGTGCAGAGAAGCAGCACAAAAAAAAATCCCCTTCTTTTGTGCCGACTGCAGGGCACTGCCTTTAAAAAAATCTTTTGACCTTGTAATTTTCCTTTATGATGGAATCAATTATCTGCCCAGACTTGATCATTACAGTATTCTCTTCGATCAGGTTTACCAATGCCTGAATCCGGGTGGTTACTTTCTTTTTGATATAACAACCGAAACTAATTCCATCAGACATTTTTTTGAATACCTCGATTTTGAAGATTACAACGATTACAGTATGGTAAGGCACAGTTATTATGATGAAGAAAAAACGCTTCAATATAACGATTTTACTATTTTTAAATTAACAAATGAAAAACCGGATCTTTATGAGAAATTCTCCGAACGCCACATACAGAAAGTTCTGCCTCCTAAATTGATCGAGGAAGCAGTCCCCAGAAACCTTTTCAGGATTATCGGAATCTGGGATGGGTTTTCGGAGCGGAAATACTCAATCAGGTCTGAACGAATCCACTTTCTGCTTAAAAAAATAGTATAGACCATGATCCAGTTCTCGCATGTTACCAAAAGGTATGATAATTCCTACGAGGCTCTCAACGATGTCTCATTCTTCATAGATAAAGCAGAGTTCGTTTTTCTTACCGGTGCAAGTGGTGCGGGTAAAACAACTCTTCTAAAACATATCTATATGGAAGAAATGCCGACCTCCGGACAGGTCTTTATCTGCGGCTTCGATTCTAAATACATGCGTAATAAAGATCTCCCTTACCTGCGGCGCAAACTGGGAATTGTTTTCCAGGATTTCAAACTGCTTAATGACAGAAACGTCTACGAAAATGTGGCTTTTGCATTGCGTGCTATTGGTAAAAGAGAGAGAGATATAAAAAGAAAAGTCTTTGAGGTTCTTGCCCTTACCGGTTTGAGCCACAAATGCTTTAATTTCCCAAACCAGCTCTCCGGCGGCGAACAGCAGCGCGTTTCAATTGCCAGAGCTATCGTTAATGATCCCTGGGTTCTTCTGGCAGATGAGCCAACTGGTAATCTCGATGTGGTTGTATCACAGGAAATTTTTAAACTCCTTCAGACTATCAACAGCTGGGGAACAACTGTTATTATGGCTACACATGATCTTCAACTGATTAGCCCTTACCATTACCGTCATCTTATCCTCTCCAGGGGAACTTTAATAAAAGGCGGAGAAGCTTCTGTGAAACCGAAATTCTTTGGAGGTACAATATGATAGTTGTAACCGGTTCAGCCGGATTTATCGGCTTCAATCTAAGCCAGAGACTTCTTTCTGAAGGAAAAGAGATCATTGGAATCGATAATGTAAATGAGTATTATGATCCGGCACTCAAAGAAGCACGGCTCGCTCGTTTGCAGAAATTTCCCAATTTCCATTTCCATAAACTCGATTTATGTGATTTTTCCGGACTCCAGAAAATATTTAAAGATTACAACCCCGATCTGGTCTGTCACCTTGCTGCCCAGGCTGGTGTCCGCTATTCTTTAACCCATCCTTTTGCCTACCAGAAATCAAATAATGAAGCTTTTCTAAACATCCTTGAGCTGGCAAGAAATTTTAAAGTCAAAAACTTTGTTTACGCATCCTCCTCTTCTGTTTACGGCAACAATACTAAACTTCCATTCTCCGAATCAGATCCGGTTGATCACCCGATCTCTCTTTACGCGGCTACAAAACGTTCAAACGAATTGACCGCATACTGCTATAGCCAGCTTTACGGTATCCCTTGCTCAGGACTCCGGTTTTTTACAGTTTACGGACCATGGGGACGACCCGATATGGCTCTGTTTATTTTCACAAAAGCCATTCTCGATAATAAACCTATACAGATATTCAACAATGGCAAAATGTTGCGCAATTTCACTTATGTAGATGACATTGTCGATGGTGTAATCAGGGTTCTTAATCACCCGACACAAAGCGAGATTTACAATATCGGAAACAGCAAAGCTGAAAATCTCCTCGATTTCATCGAACAGATCGAGCGGCAGCTCGGGAAAAAGGCAATCAGAGAATACCTCCCGATGCAACCTGGCGACGTCCCGGCTACAAGGGCTGATATCGAAAAGATCCGCGCTCTGGGTTATGAGCCTCAAACTGATATCGATCAGGGTATTGCCAGATTCATTCAGTGGTACAGGGAATATTACAGAGTATAAATCCGGCAACTCTCGATTTTTCCTGTAACTTGTTGTATTTTATGCAGAAACAAGTGTTTAAAACTTAGTACAGGTACATGCGTTCATAATTTGATCTCTTATTCTTTTCTTCTATATTATCAATAGTTTGATTGATTTATCAAAAAATTAATGTAAACTCAGGGAGATTCGATGTATAAACCGGAAATATGTGTAGTCGGGTTGGGATATGTAGGTTTACCACTTGCAGTTGAACTTTCACACCATTTTAATGTTTTCGGCTTTGATATTAAAAAATCACGCATCGATATTCTAAAAAGCGGCAAGGACCCGAATGGGGAAGTCTCCGATGAGGCACTCAAAAGCTCAAACGTGCAATTCTCTTCAGAGCCATCTATCATTAATAAAGCCGATTTCATTATTATCGCCGTTCCTACTCCTATTGACAACCACAAAAGCCCCGATCTTACTCCTCTTTACCGCTCTTCGGAAACTGTGGGTGCGAATATGAAAAAAGGGGCGATCGTTGTTTATGAATCCACTGTTTATCCAGGTGTTACAGAAGATGAGTGCGTGCCGGTTCTGGAAAAACACTCCGGGATGAAGTGGAAAAAAGACTTTTTTGTAGGATATTCACCGGAAAGAATAAATCCCGGTGATAAAAAACACACCTTCGCTACTATTACTAAAGTCGTTTCAGGAGACACCCCGGATACTCTGGAAAAAGTCGCTCACGTCTACGGCTCAGCGGTAAAAGCCGGTATACACCCTGCCA
>CAYLVN010000091.1:0-10304 GCA_964387115.1 uncultured Fibrobacter sp. | reverse complement strand
GTGTTATCCGGCCCGATTTCGATTCGCTCAAGATAGCTGACAGTTACTGCAGAGGCGGAGCAAATGCCATCTCTGTCCTTACAGATGAACATTTTTTTCAGGGGTCCCTCCAGTATCTGAAGGCTGTACGCGAATCTGTGCCTCTGCCTGTGCTCCGTAAAGACTTTTTGATTGACATTCTGCAAATTGAGCAGACCGCACGCACCGGAGCCGATGCCCTGCTGTTAATAGCTGCAGCTCTCGATGACTCTCAACTGAGAGATCTTTATGATGCATCTGTCGCTTTCAGAATCGATCCTCTCATTGAGGTGCACACAGCACCGGAGCTTGAGAGGGTGCTCAAGCTCAACCCCGGACTGATCGGCATAAACAACCGCAATCTCAATACTTTCGAAACTGATCTCAACACAACTCTTTCCCTTATCAGACAGATACCTTCATCCACTCTGGTAGTCTCAGAAAGCGGGATCGAAAACGGTTTACAGGCGAAGATGATGCACGATGCAGGTGTTAAGGCACTCCTGGTAGGCGAGTCACTGATGCGTAAAAGTGATCCTTCAGGTCTGATTTCAGAACTCTCTCTTTTAAAGGCGAATAAGTGAAATGAGTATCAGGATAAAAATCTGCGGAATCACCAGATATGATGATGCCAGGATCGCTGTCAATTTTGGGGTTGATGCACTTGGATTCATATTTCATGAGGGAAGCCCCAGAAATATAAAACCCTCTGCCGCAAGAGAAATAATTAGTCAGCTTCCGCCATTTGTCTCCAGAGTAGGAGTCTTTGTAAACCAGGATCTCAGAACTGTCGTCTCTATTGCACAGGAAGCGGGAATCGACACCATTCAACTTCACGGCTCAGAATCTCCTGAGCTCTGCAGTCAACTCCCTTATCCTGTAATTAAAGCATTTTCCATCAGAGCCGACTCTGATCTCTCATTACTTCAAGCATATAAAACCGCCGGGTTTCTCCTCGATACCTGGCATCAGCAGATGTATGGCGGCACAGGCACTACTTTCGACTGGCAGATAGCTCAGAGAGCCTGTTCACAATTTGAGAATATCATCCTTGCCGGCGGACTCAATCCGGCCAACCTCGAGGAAGCACTCTCTTCTGTCCATCCTTTCGGAATTGATCTCAACAGCGGTGTTGAGGTAAAACCGGGAATAAAAAATCCGGTGAAAATGCGGGAGGCTATCAGAATAGTGAAAAACTGGAAAGCTTTGTAGTTGAGGATATATTTATGCTCTGCACTTCACATAAATATCAGGCTGCCAGATCCGCAATCTACTGATGTCCACAAAAAAACTATCACTCTACGTTCATATCCCGTTCTGTGTTGGTAAATGCCACTACTGCGATTTTTATTCTGTCAGGTATGATTCCTCTCTTGCGGACCGATACCTGCAGGCAGTTATCTGTGAATGGAGAACGATATTTTCCCAATTTGATTTGAAAAATTATCAGGTAGAAACAGTGTATTTTGGAGGCGGCACTCCATCTATATTAACACCATCTCAATTTTCATTTTTGACTTCGCAACTCCTGAAAAATCTTGATCTCAGCCCTGATTTGGAATTTTCTATTGAGTGTAACCCGGAATCTTTCACTGAATCAAAGGCAAAAAGTTTCCTTGATGCCGGAGTCAACAGATTGACCTTTGGCATTCAGTCTCTTTCAGATAAGGAACTGTCGATTGCAGGACGGAAGCATTCTTCTCAAAAAGCACTCGAGGTCCTGAACTCCCCTTCTCTGTACCCTTTTAAATCAATTGGGGCCGATATTATCTATGGACTTCCGGGGCAATCAGTCAAATCGCTGAAAACAACTCTCAGAAGTCTGTTTCTTTCCTCTTATGTAAAGCACATTTCAGCCTATGAACTTACAATAAATCCCGGTACTCCATTTGGAAGACATGAAAAGATACTTTCACTGCCAGACGAAGATGTCCTTGCGGAGATGTCCTCTGTTGTCATTTCAGAATCTCTTGCCCGCAACTTCGAGCGATACGAAATATCCAACTTTGCGGCCCCCTCTCATCGATGCATTCACAATGAAGCTTACTGGGATCACAAAGAGTACATAGGTCTTGGCTGCGCGGCACATTCTTATTTTAATCAAACCAGGTGGGCCAATAAGGATAATATCGGGGAATATATTTCCGATCTATCGTTGAAGATTTTACCACAAGCCTGGAGTGAAAAAATTGACAGTGAAACGATGGCCCGCGAAATGATATTTCTGGGTCTCAGGCGCGCGGATGGAATAAATGAGGAAAGATTCAAGATGCTGACCGGGAAAGAGTTCACAAGTTGTGTTGACAGTGAAAAGCTGAGGCTCTTTCTCTCCACCGGACGAATAATTTACAGGAAACCTTTCTGGTTGACATCAGCAGAAGGCATGCTTTATGCTGATGCCATGGCCAGGGATCTGTTTATTTAAACTTAAGGGTTGCTGTTTTTCATAGAAACGCTTTGATCGACCTTTTTAAACTCCTCATCGGAAAGGTTCTCCTCCAGCAACTCTCTTACTTTCTGAAAGTATACAAGGGCATCTTTTTCTTTGCCACTTTCAAGAAGAGTATATACAGCGATCAGCTCCTGCCGGGCACGTCTTTCGTTTTCCTGTATCCTCTCCTGCTGGCGTTTCTGCTGCAATTCTGAAGCAACTCTCATACGATCCCGCCTTACCTCCGCGATCTGGGTCAGACGGGCGTTTTCGTTTCTATGGCTGGCAAGGCTGTCGCTTTTCATCGCCGCACGTTTCTTTGCAACTGCAAGGAGATCATTAAGCGCCGATGCTTCCGAAGTATCCTGTACAATTGAAATCTTGACAATAGAGGGTTCGGTCTTTTTCTTTGCGATGACCTCCTCCAGAATTATTCTGTCGATTTTTGCCATCTTTTCTCTTGAGACCCCGTGCAGACGCAGTGTATCCAGAAACTCCTCCGCAGCAACTATACCCTGTGATTTAAGTCTCGATTGTACTATTGCCAGAAGAGAATCTTCCTTGTTGCCGGTTTTCCGTGACAGTCGCAGGTACTCATCATTATACTTTCCCCATTCCAGCTGAAGCATCGCTTTCTGAATTCCATCCAGTCTGTTTCTGATCTTCAGGGCCAGTGATCTTGATTCTGCCAGGCGGTTTGAAACCAGGGAGGAAGAGAGACTGTCGAAATCGTTTTTCAGCAGGAGCCGCTCTTTTGAAAGTGAAAAATCACTGAGCAGTTTTGCCTGCATTGATGCCAGTTTTACTGAGGAAAGGGAAAGGTATTGACGGTTGGCCTCACAGTAGGCAAGATCCCCCCGAGCCGACTCATATTCTCCATTTTCAAGAGAAAGTTCGACTGCTGAAGGAATTTCTCTGGAAAGTGCAGATGCCCTTTTTACAATTGATTTTTCCATGACACCTGCCTGAGCAGCATCTGTGGTTTTCATGCGCCCATGCATACCCCAGAGCTTCATGAAATCGGGACGACCTTTACCTATCTCACCATTATAAAGCATTACCAGTTCATTGCTCTCTTTTGCTCTGAACTGCTCTTTCTCCATAAGAAGCCCGCTCTCTTCCAGATAAATCTGTGCCTCAAGCTCACCTGTACGCCACAGAATGTACTTCTTATTAACATCATCCCGGGCAATTTCCCTCAGTTTGGCAGCGATCTGTTTTCCATATTCAACAGCCCGCTCTGCGGGTATACCGCTTGAAGGATCAGAAACGCTGTTAAATATGTAAAACGCCCGGTCAACCAGTGAATCTACATATGACTGGCTTATGAATGTTGTGTGCTTTTCTGCACCGGATTGCGATGCAACAAGAAGAGTTAATGCTATAATCGATCTGATTCTCATTATTCTATTTCCTGAAAAGTACCTTCATACTCATGGATATCTACAATTCGCCCAGATCCGGGCGTATAAATCAGATCAAATAAATAGCGCCACACACCATGATTGGTATGCGGCGTAAATGTTCAAGAATACTCTTTAATTTACAATATTACATCTTTCTGAAGTTTTCTTTCAGGTAGTCAAACATGATAAAGCGATCCTTGCTTCCATTGGTAATCGTGGAATCGTAGGTCGGTTTTACATTCTTGATCCATTTGTTTTCTTTCACATTAAGCTGTGTGAAAATCTGCCTGGGACACTTTTCTCTGGTGATAAACAGATGAATTGTATCTCCCTTGAGATCATAGGTACCCCATGATAAAAACTGCCAGTCTTCCTTCATGTAATCTGTTGTCTGGCCGTTCATTTCCTCGGAACCTTCGAACTTGCCATCGTTAGTAAACTTGTAAATACGCTTATCAAGAGCTTTGTAGTTGACATCTTCGGGCTTGATCCAGTGAGAATCACCCCATTTTCCAACAAGCTGTTTGCGCAGTTTCTGTGCGGTCTTCTCATTCTGTTCAAGTATGGCCATTATTGAATCAAGCTTATCCATCTTCCAGCGGGCCTGAATGATCCAGTTCAGATTGGCAAATGAATCAGCAACCGACAGTACACTGTCTGCGGTTTTCAACTGAAGACCGCTCAGTGCCGATTTTCTCTCAACAATATTCTTGCGCAGATTCTCCAGATAAGGCTTGAACTCCTGCATTGATTTCTCATACCATTTCTCTGCATCTACTATTGCCACAAGCATCGAATCTGTATACTTGCGCGCATTTCCGGCGTTACTGTTCTTTTTAGCTGATGTTACGTTGTAAAGATAAACCTTTACATCAGCAAGGACACTGTCCGGAACACCCTTATCACTGAGTGTTTTTATCCGGTTCTCAATCTCAGCCAGTTTGTCGCCGCTTGCTCCACCGCAACCCGCAACAATAAAAGCCGCTGCTGCTGATAATACCAGAAATGATAAGAAACGTTTAGGTACTGACATACCGCCTCCTGAGGGTTTAACTATGAGTAACTTAAGTATTTCCTGTTCCGGGCAGTGACTGCCATTGCTATTGACGCAAAGGACTCAGACATAAATGATTTTTTCGCCTGTATTCGAAAGATTTTCAATTGTAATATACATTATATCACCAGTATGTTACCGATAAGCTCAAAAGAGTCACGAGTGAAAAGTGAAACAGGATATTGGGGGTTTAGTCATTAAAGCATCTCCGGGGTGGGGTCGGGCATCAATCGGCCAGACCCACCCCAATTCCTCATCTGTGATCTATTTCCCCTCGAAGTCGCAAATCAATACCGGCATCGGTATCGACACCATTAGCTGACTCTTACCGCAAACCTCACCAGCTCATCAACCCTTTTTATAACTACGCCATATTCATCAGCAATCCTCTTATTCAAATAAAACAAAAGAAGCCCATGAAGAGCGGGTTTTAAAAAGGATCCAGCCATGGCTATTGTCTCCTCTTTTACTCCGTTCTGTTCTTTAATTACCTCCCACTCACTCTCCACAAGCGAATCAAAAAAACTGCTTACCTTTTCGAATCTGGAATTAGCCGTAGCTATCTGATTTACCTTCTCATGGTAAAAAAGATCGAAGATCCCCGGGTACTGAACAAAAAAATTGAAATAACTCCTGCTTTTTGCAATTAGAAGAGCCTCTCCGGAAATATCCGCAGGAATTTGCCCCATCACAAATTCCCGGCACTCCTCCATAAATCCTTCGACACAGTTAAAAATCAAATCCCTGATATCTTTGAAATAATTATAAAGTGTGGCATAAGAGTAGCCGGCACGTTCCGCGACATTTCTGGCACTCACAACCGCAATTCCCTCTCCTCTGATAAGCTCTTTTGCGGCAGTGATAAAATACCCCCTCATACGTTCTTCCTGAATGGCGTTCATCCTGTATTCCCCCCTTATGTTTAATAGTGATCTAAATTATTAACAATGTTAATATAATAGATTGCTATTAACCATGCAAGTCTGGAAACTTTGAGGTAGTTTATTGCATCTCTGAGGTGATTTTGTGAATTTAACGAGTTAAGTCACTCTTTCATCTCTGAAGAGTGGTTTTTAACAAGAGAGTGGGCACTGGATCTGTTAAGGTCCGGCTCTTTATTATTCCATGCTTGGAGAAGATGGTTTCCGGCCTTCGCCGGAATGACAGAGTTCGGCTGTTACGTCATTCACGTAAGTAACCTTTTTAGCACAACCATTACGGACGTCATGCCGTTGAAGAACGGCATCCATCTGAGAATTGGGTAAGCCTCAGGGCGCAACCATCATTTCTGTTATGGTTCATTTTCCAGTCATACTCAATCGATTTTCCGCCAGATTCCCAGAATCGATTTCCCTGCTGTAAAGCCGGTAACTCTGTCAGTAATCCGCGAAACCGGTACTAGTTTTTTATCCCAGAGCTGAACCTGACCCGATGTCGGCATCGATTGGCGCAAAAGTAAACGGTTTGCGGCAGAGGCAAACAATCCCGCAGAGTCAAGATTCAGAAGAAGGACTTCTTCCAGGCCCGGTCTAACCGCTGCTCTTAGAGACTTTCTGGTATAACGCCTGAAATGGCCAAGGCTTTCATCAAAGGGTGAGAAAAGCCAGGGACATGATGGGACAAGTACGATCAGACTGCCGCCGGGGTTGAGATGTATTGCAGCCTTCTTTATTTCTTCTTTGTCATTCATTATGTGCTCAAGTACATCAATGTACAATATTGAATCGAATTTCTCGGTTTCCCCTACATCCGCAAGTGTGCCGGCAAGCACCGAACAGCACCCGGGCAGAGAGCCGTTTTCCACATTTTTCTGGATCAGTCGGGCCAGATTTCCATCTGGTTCAAGACAGAGCCATCTCTTTTGTGACCCGTCACACAGAATAGCGGTGGTACCACCTTTCCCTGCACCAACTTCAAGCACATGTCCTTTAAGAAAGGGTCTCATAAAGTGGCCAAAATAGGCTTTCCAGTTAGTCGCCGATGCAAACAGTTCCAGTTCGTTACCCTGATAGTCCACTACGCCACCACCGAATGATTTAGAACAAACAGGGAATAATCTGTGTAGGGAATAAAATGCCGTTGAGTCCGGTAACTGAGCACAAGGAAAGTCAGAAAAGCTGAAATTGTAAATCCTTGCACAATGATTATTGAAAAACTCAGCACCGCATATGTAGCCCATCCCGGGATGGCAAGGTCAGTATAAAATCTTATTGCTACAATCGTTAAGATAGCCAGGAGAGAGAAACAGATTAAACCGATCGATGCCATAATAAGGCGAACTGCCGCACGGTCAAGCGAAACGGCTATCGCACTCAATCCCAGCAGGACCAGCGATGTAAATTTAAGTCTCGATCTGCCGCAGTACCTCATTCCCCGCTCAGCAGGCATTGTGACAAACGGAAGTCTGGAATTTATGATTCCTGAAGCGAAATGATTCCAGATCTCAGAAACGTGAAGGACTCTTTTTACAAGTGAAGAAGGTATTATGCAGAAATTACCGTATGAAATTGAGGCTCCGGTGAGTATTCTGAACAGAAGCTTATAAATACGATAGAAAATCCTGAAAGCTATTCCCTCGCTGCGTTTTGCCCTTTGTGCAAACACGATGCGATCCTTATTCCGGATCGCAGTCTCCAGCAGCTTTGGAATATCCTCAGGCCTGTCCTCTCCATCACCATCCATAACTACAATATAATCGGCTTTCTTTTCATGATGTGCCCAGGCAAGCCCTGTGACTATCGCCCGCTGATGACCCATGTTGCGTATTAAATCAATTATTTCTATACTGGTGATAGAATTGAAAGTCGATGAAATACTTTTATCGAGTGTACAGGGCATTAATGATCCATCATTAACCACAAGCAGCGTTATGGAATATCCGGTATTTGACATAGCAGTGTCGATCCGGCCGGCAAGAAGCTTAAGACAGTCCCAATCATCCAAAATCGGCGTCACAATAACAAGAGTTTTATTCTGATCTGACATGATCTCTCTTTTCTAAAACGCTACATTTAACTAAATGCTTTACGGACCCCATCTTTATTTCAATCGAAATTTTATATCAGGGTGTTTTTCGGGTAAATATTATCCAATCATCCATTCCGGCTATCGCGACAGGGTGATAAAAACCCCGCAGGGCTGCAAGCCGTTCAGCTGTTTCTGACTTGTCATACCTGGTGTCTTTGTGGAAGCATAGATACTGCATCTTTGACGGAAGATGCTCAAAATATCTGGCACTGTCAATTGTTATCCCTGCATTCTCCAGATCCCACAGACCATATGCTGAATGGTAGACTTTATGATCTGTCATAAATGTTGCAAGAGGAAAATGTGGAAAGTATGCCTGATCAGGATACGCCTTTGAAAAACGATATGCCTGCTCGAGTGAATTATTTTTAAACTCTTTTATTACAAAACCAAAACCGGGCGAAATCTTCAAAATTGTCAGCAATGCTGCCGAAGCTGAAAAACCCAGTACCATATAATTTACATTTCTTATAATCCGCTGCATTGATAATGACCTGTTATCTGCTTTTGTTAATATCCCGCCCCAGATGCTTATTCCCCAGAGCAGAAGAAAATAACAGGGCATGGCATAATGGCTGAGCCAACCACCAAGTTTGACTCTTCCAACAAGGGTGAGCGGAATAGATGCCAGTAACACAAAAACAAAGAGAATAGATTCCTTTTTTTCTTTCCACAACTCCACAAAAGATACCTTTCTGGTCTCTCCTTTTGCTGAAACATAATTTCCCGCAATTGCAATCAGCAGAAAAGGAATCGCCAGCACTAAAAGCTCGATGAATGCAATAATCAGAGCTCTTGCTCTTTTTAATACAGCCACACCGGTAATCAAAGGATATTCATTGTAGTCGCCTGGAATTATTGATACCCAATGATATTTAGCAGGTAATAATGCCAGGGTTCCTGCAGGAACAAGTGATCCACACCACAGGTATAATCCTGCCAGAAGAAACAATGCTGTCAAAACCATAGTACCGGAATAATAGAAAAAAACTTTTTTTCCATGAGCTAAATAGACATAGATAGAAAGAATAACAGCAAGGGGTAAAACGGTCTGTTTTGTAAAAACCCCGAGTACAATCAAAACTGCTGATATAATCTGAAAACGCAGTTTTCCCGTTGAGGTTCCTTTAACAAGAAGAACCACGGAGAGTCCCGCAAAAAATATCATTGGTGAATTTACTTTTGTACTTATTGCGGTTCCTGACAGCGCAGGAGAAGAGATACTCAGAAATGTAATTATAAATCCATAGGAACAAAAGGTAATCGCACTTTTTCCAAACGGAATGCCCGATGTTAATCGTATTAGCAGGAATAGAATTGGAGCCATGAAAAACACAAAAGAGAGCCCTCCGGCAATGCAGATACCTGCTGAGGGGTTGGAAAATAAAGCTGACGGAAAAAAGGCAAGCGCTCCCAAAGGACCGTACATCCAGCTCAAAACCGGGCCGTCTGTCTGAGCGAAGTAATTAAATCCCTTCGGAAGCCCAAATGTAGTGACTATTTGAGCATGATTCCATGGCACAAAAGGAAGCTTCAGTATCTTGTAGATGACTAAGCACAGAGCGGCAGAAACGAGAAGAGGTGTAATAGAAACAGACAATCTGTCTGTTAGTGGCCGTTTGCGCTCTCGTAAGAAGACAAATAGTCCCGCGACTGTGCAGAAAATCAGAATACCGGCTCCGGTTCCATAACCTGACAAATTAATTTTCTCGATAATACTTTCCATGAGAACCACTTACACCTGAATGCAAAAAATCAATTATTAATTATATGTTTAGAAACTTTTAATGTGAAGCACTTTCATGTCCTGACAGATCTGATTTAGCCGGCCGGCTCTATTGATTTACTATGGTAATTTCTCTTTCATGAACGTCCCTTAAACCTGAAAGTCGAAGTGGGGAGAATAAAAAACCACAAGATGTTGGGAATGATAAGGTTTGAAGGCATTGCAGATCTTTTTGACAAAGAGATAAGATCAATATGTCTGAATCAACAGTTTACGATTTTTTACCTCATCCAACTGCGATTTTCAGGTTAAACGGCATTTCTCTTCACCCCCCTTTTTTAAGGAAGGGCAGAAAACACAGACTCTGACATGATAAGAGAAATGTCTGAAAAATCCGAGCCCGACAATCAGAGAGGGGTTAAAACACCAGTCCCGTAAAAGGCTCCTCTAATGGTCAGGCCCCGGAAATCTCAGTCAGTTGGTAAATTCAACATTCTCTCAGTTGATTGGCATTTGGCGTATCTCTTCTGCAATCATCAATAATCCCCGGTCCATCTCTTCTTCTGTGCACTGGGTAAAATTGAGCCGCAATCTGGAAAAATCCTTTTCACCGGCAAAGAAAGAAGCTCCGTCAGCAAACGC
>CAYLVN010000090.1:646-10313 GCA_964387115.1 uncultured Fibrobacter sp. | reverse complement strand
AGCCTATTACAGGATGAGGCCTGACCTCGTACTTGCCGGCCGCACACTAATCGGGGCAGTTTCTCCCAAAGGACAGCAGCTTGAGGACCAGTATTTCGGTACCATAAAGGAGCGCGTTCTTAACTATATGCACGCGGTTGCCGAAGAGGCCTACAAGCTTGGAATTCCGGTCACTACCAGACACAACGAAGTTGCACCGCATCAGTTTGAGTTTGCGCCGATCTTTGAGCGCTCCAATCTCGCTGCCGATCATAATCAGCTGCTGATGGATATTATGAAGAAAGTCGCACACCGTCATGGCCTTGTCTGTCTGCTTCATGAAAAGCCATTTGCAGGGGTAAATGGAAGCGGAAAACATCTGAACTGGTCCGTTGCCGATGACAAAGGTAATAACCTGCTCAATCCCGGGGATACTCCGGAAGAAAATCTGCTTTTCCTTACCATGCTCTGCGCCGTGATACATGCTGTATACCATCATTCTGATCTGCTTCGTGCATCTGTTGCCTCTTCAGGAAACGAGCACAGGCTGGGGGCCAATGAAGCCCCGCCGGCAATAGTGAGTATCTATCTTGGAGAACAGCTTACAAAAATTGTAAATATGATCGAGAAAGGAAAAATGGAGAAGGCAACCAGACAGGATCTTGTAGATCTGGGTGTCAAACTGCTTCCCAAATTTACACGCGATACTACAGATCGCAACCGCACATCTCCGTTTGCCTTTACCGGTGCCAAGTTTGAGTTCAGGGCTCTTGGAAGCTCGATGAATATTTCTACAGCCATTGCAGTAGTTAATACAATTGTTGCCGATTCTGTCGGTATCATCACCGGGAGAATAAAATCAGAAATGTCCTCTGGCAGTGATTTCAACACAACTGTCATGAAGGTACTCTCCGGAATCATTAAAGAATCAAAGACCATCCTTTTTGAAGGCAATAATTACTCAGAGGATTGGGTAGAAGAGGCCCGGAAACGGGGACTTCCCAATGTCGCTTCTTCAGCAGAGGCTCTTAAAGCCTTTGTAAAGCCAAAAGCTGTGGAACTGTTTGAAAAACACGGTGTTTTTTCCAGAGTAGAACTGCAGTCAAGATATACAGTCTGGCTTGAAATATACGAAAAGGTGATGGAGATAGAAGCACGCACTCTGGCCGAAATGGTTAATACCCAGATCCTTCCTCAGGCCTACGAGTATCAGTCTGATCTGGCCGGGGGACTTGAGATTCTAAAAGACCTGATAGATTCAGGAACGTTGAAGTTAGTTGACGGGGCGGTTGATGACAGAAAAGAGGTGCTCACAAAATTATCTGCAGATATCTACTATATCCGCAGGAATATTAAGGAAATGGAAAAAATTCTCAATAATGCCCATTCCATGGATCTGGAAACCAGAGTGGCTTACTTTTTCTCAGATCTTAAACCTCATATGGAACATGTCAGACGCCATGTCGATGCGCTGGAAGAAACTATGCCCGATTCGATATGGCTGCTTCCCAAGTACAGGGAAATGCTTTTTATCAGCTGACAATTTTCCGGTACTCTCACCCATACCATGCATGGGTGAGAGTACAATCCATAGATTATGACAGCTAAACTTGATTGCACGGCAAAGTGCCCTCATTTTTCCGAATGTGGCGGATGTTCATTTCTGGATAAACCGTATCAGGACCAACTCGCACTGAAACGACAGCAGATAAAGGAAATTTTTCCGGAATGGAACTGTGAGATACATCCCAGCCCTGAACCTTTCTTCTATAGACACAAGGTTCAACTGCCATTTGGTTATGCTGCCGGTAAAATACTGCTTGGTTGCTATTCAAAAGATTCCCACCGGGTGATCGATCAGCGCAAATGCCTCATTCAGGACAGAGATCTTACTGCCGCAGCCTGTTCAATTCGTGACTGGGCAAAGAAGTACAAATTGACAGTCTATAATGAGAAGAGCAACACCGGATTTCTAAGGCATGTGCTCCTGAGAAAAGGCGCAGGCACCGGACAGATTCTTATCGGGCTTGTCACAAATGGAGGGCGACCTTCAGGATCGAGGTTTCTGGCTTCTAAGCTTGTCGAAATGGTAAATGAACGATTGAGCCCTGCCGCACAAGTCGCAGGAATCGTACAGAATGTCAATGTTAGAAGAACAAACGTTGTTCTTGGAACTGAGGAACACACATGGTGGGGGAGCAGTTTTCTGAAAGAAAACCTGGGTCCCTACAGGTTCAAACTCGGGATCTCTACTTTCTTCCAGGTAAACCCTTATCAGACCCCCAACCTGTACGATGAAGTTCTGAAGTGGGTTCCTGATGGTTCCGGTGTACTTGACTTATACTGTGGAACAGGCAGCATCTCACTCTGGATCTCGCCACGTGCGTCAGAAATTTTAGGCATTGAGCAGAACAGGGCATCTGTAAGTGCTGCCCGTGCCGCGGTTGCGGCTAACAAAGCTAAAAATGTCAGATTCATGGCTGGTGATGCTTCAAGTCTGTTTGATACTGCCTGCAAAAAGGGGTACCGTGTTGCTGTAGTTGATCCGCCCAGGAAAGGTCTTGAGCCGGCAATGGTTGAAAGTCTTAAGAACTCAGATCTTCAGCGCCTTATCTATGTCTCCTGTAACCCACAATCACTGTCCGCAAATATTGAAGAACTGAAACCGCAGTTCTGCCTTCAGGCTCTCAATGGTTTTGATATGTTCCCTCATACATCCCATATTGAGTGCGTCGCGGTTCTGGAGAGAAAACAGGATAAAAGATAAGAGGACTCACTCTACTGCTCGTTGTAAACAGCAGAGAAGTCCTCTTGAATTCCTTTTAAATCTCTTTCTCGATCCTGGAAGTTATCGCTTTGAGGGTTTCCTGATCGGGAATGTACTTTGCCTTTACTTTTTCAAGCATTTCAAAACCGCACAGTCTCAAACCCTCATCAACCTGATCGATACTCTGACCGCCCCAGCCGTATGAACCAAATGCCATCCCGATTCTCGTTTTGGGAGAGAGGGCACGCAGATAGGTCAAAAACGCCGAAACCGTGGGAAGCATATTTGAGTTGAGTGTAGATGAGCCCACACAGATGTATCGCGCATCTACGACATCGGTCATGATATCCGAAATGTGAAATTGTTTGAGATTGAACATCTTTACTTTAACATTTCTGTTCTCAAAACCTTCTCTAATCGCTTCTGCCATCTTTCCTGTTGAATCCCACATCGTATCGTATACGATAAGGGCAAGATTTTCTGTCTGGTTGAAAGCCCATTTGCGGTACTTGTCTGTGATTTTATCAATGTGGGATCGCCAGATCATTCCGTGACTGGGAGCGATCATCGAAATATCGAGTTGTGATGCAGCTTCCAGCTCTTTTTGCACTTGTGAATTGTAGGAGAGTACAATGTTCCCATAGTATTTCTGCGCCTCCTCAATGGCTATCCCTTCACTTATCTCATCATCAAACCTCTCCGGTGTAGCGATATGCTGGCCGAAAGAGTCGTTTGAGAAAAGAATCTTTTCCTCCGGACAATAGCTTACCATGTTGTCGGGCCAGTGAATCATGGGTGTGAGGAGAAACTGTAGAGTGCGCTTTCCCAGGCTGATAGAATCACCCGACTTTACAACAGAAAAGTTCCAGTCTTTGCGGAAATGTTCCCTGAGTCCCTTTTCGCCGTTTGGCGAGGTAACCAGTCTTGCATTTGGAATAAGCTCCATAAGCCTCGGGAGTCCGCCGGAATGGTCCATCTCAACATGGTTCGATACAACAGTCTGGATTCTGGATGGATCTATAACAGATGATATCCTGGCAAGCATCTCATCATACAGATAATGCTTTACCGTGTCAATCAATGTGATGTTATCGTCGATGATCAGATAGGCATTGTAGGTTGATCCTCTTGGTGTAAGGTACCCGTGGAAATTCCTCAGGTTCCAGTCTATTCCGCCTACCCAATAGATATTCTCTCTGATTTTAACAGCCTTCATATATTCTCCTGAATCTGGTTTTTATAATTTTAATTATATGGAGTGTTAATTTACTTGTGGTTTTTGACAAACATTAGAATCTTTATTGCTGCAAAAGTGAAAAGAAATGTTAAAAAAAGAATTCCGACAGCCCTGAACCGGTCCGTATGGGAGGGCTTCTGTTCACTGCAGCTTCCTGAGGACTCACTGCTGTCGATATTTTTTTCAGTGTGTTCTATTACTTTTTCAGCAAGAATGCTGTCAATATCCTGGAAAGCCGGTTCACCTTTCTGTGAGTTCATATGGCGCTCTCCTGATGCTCCTTACGGTTTACTATTCTCTCTCTTGCTTCTTCACTTATTCTCTGCTTTCGCCTGGCCATGACTTTTTCCCAGATCTCTTCTTCGTTCAGATCAAACAGCTCGTGCACCAGTTTAAGATAATAGGCGGCTCCACGGGAGTAAAGCCTGTGAAGGAAAAGAATCTTACCTTCTGTTACAACCTCATCGAAAACCTGGTCAAGAGGGACATGTGTACTGGTGACCTTACCGGGGAACAGCTTTTCCAGAGCAGCTATAAAGGCGTTCTGCCTGATTGTATTTCGGTAGAAATTTGGTATGATACGGCTGATCTTTGCACCGGAAGGATATCTTGCTGATAATGTCTTCTCCATTTCCACAAGTCCGTCAACCGCAAACTGCTTCAGTTCTATCGGTACAAATATCTCATCTGAGGCCCTAATTGCTGATTCCTGCAATTTATCAATACCGGGGGCATTGTCAATTAATACATAATCATAAAACCTCTCCAGTCCGCAGGCACGGAAACTGCGCCCTAGAAGCATCGGATCTGATACATCGGCATCACACAAATCTCTGCAGGATGTGATGATGTGGAGATCTTCGATTTCAGTCTTGTAAATCGACCGGAGTAGCTGTGCGGGGGCCCCGGATGGTGAAGATAAGTAAACCTGACGAATATTGGGTATCTTTACCCCTATACAGAGCAGTGACGAAAGATTGTGCTGGCTGTCATTGTCAATTGCCAGAACTCTGAATCCAAGAAGCGCAAGAGCCTGCGCAGTCGAACCGGTAAACGTGGTCTTGCCTACACCGCCTTTATGATTGAGAACAGAGATGATTTTCATAACCGGTTATACCTCTCTTGGTTTACTGATCGCAACAAATTATGTCAAGCCCGAAATCTTTCCCTATTTTCGATAGAAGCTGCAGATCATCGACTGTTTTTAAGACACCAAACATATCCGGCTCTATTGTAAGGATCAATGGGTTTGCGGCCAGGGGAAAAATATCGGTAGCAGCGTACCCGATTTTTGAAGAACGGGGGAGATCCGGCAGAACCTCTTTGGGCGGTGTCGCGTAATCGGGCAGGTTGCTTTTTTTAAGAAGAGCTGTATCGAAGGCATAAAAACCTGTGTTTAAAGGCAGATAAAATTCTCCGGAACTATCCTTCAATTGACGCGTTTTCTCATTTCTGACATCCTGCTCAAGAATCACAGTAGATTCCTTTGAGTCTTTTACAATGGTCACGAATGTTCCGAATGGATCTTTTTCAGGGAACTCTTTCCTCATGATTCCCACTCCGAGACAGTCATGTTTATTCAACGCTTCAGCCATCACAGGAAGAAGGTTTTGATGATACAGGGCTGTTGCCTGTACTACAATGATTTTACTGCAGCCAAGGCTCTCCAGCCAATCGAGGGCTGATCCCTCCGTCTGACCCTTGCTTTGCTTAAGTTTCATCAGTGGTCCCCCGGTCTCATCGGGCTGGGTGATGATCTCTGGCATGCCTTCATCGTTGATTTTATATGCCGCTTTTTCATCGGTGGTAAAATGGATCCGCTCATCCTGGGCGACTGTGATCAGATGACGTAAACCAAAGTTGTTATTTTCTCTTAATATCTCAGGAATAACTCTTGCCGTAGTCGAATTTTCCGGACCGGTAGTCACAATAACCGGGATATCTATTTTTGATTCCCGGCAAAGGTTGGCTACCATGGTCAGATTTATTTGAAGCGGTCCGGATTCTCTGGGAAAACCTGGTACAGGGTAGGTCGCTTTTGTAAAATTGTTAAGCTTCGAGGGAGGTATGCCCTGTTTGATCAGGCTCAGCCTCAGCCTCTCTCCCTCACCACCGGCAGTAAATACAAGCGCATACCCTTTGAGAGAAGCGGGGGTGGCATTTATTGAACTGCTTTTGATAAATGATGGAAACTTCTGGAATATGTTGCTGAGTAAACCCCTGGAACTGCTCATGTTTTCTATGGCCCGGTGTCTTTTTTCAAGCTGTGATTTATAAATATCGGGAGGAAAGTCCCGGTTCATAGTGTCAATGATGATCTTCTGCTGAGGGCCAGTTAATGATTTGAAACTGTGGATAGAATTGCTTAAGTCTGCAAGATCCCAGAGTCTCATAAGTCGTTTTCTCCTGATGGGTTTATTTGCTGCCTGACTTATGCATCCCGGGAAGGGATAAATGCAATTCGCCCTGAAATGGGTGCATAAGTCAGATGTAATTTAAAAATACTTGAGGAATCCCACTTTGGTGTAAAAGAAGCTAATTTACTCAAGAAATATTTTTTAGTAACTATCAGTTCAAACAATCACATAATTTAGGAATAAAGCGCTTAATTCCAGGAACCTTATGGGTGAAATGCAGGAGATGAATCCATCCCAGAATATTCTTGTGTCTTCTTTGAGTGTAATTCTTCCTATACACCAGGCAGATAACTCCATGATGCCTTTTGTTCACGCTCTCAAGCTTGCCTATGCCTCACAAGGTGAACTGGAAATAGTTGATGTAAGGAGAGAAGAAGAGGCTTTGGAGTACATAGGTGTGAGAGCTTTGCTGGAAAAGTGGGGCGTTCTTCCAAATAGCTCAAAGCGAAGTGATGTCTTTGATGCTGGGGTTAGAATTAAAAAAATCGTAAAATCCGGAAACAAAAAAGCTGAAATAATCAAACGGATCAGGCGTCACTCCCATGATCTTCTGGTCATAGGCACAAAATCTGTCCGCGGAATAGGGACGATTTTCGGAAGAGATCTGGCCGAATACCTTGCCGATTATTTCCGGCACAATACCCTGTTTATCCCTTCAGGTTCCCGCCCGTTTGTTGATATGAATACCGGTAATGTCAATCTTGAGAATATAGTTGTGCCTGTTGAAAGTGCAGAATTTTTTAATCCCGCTATTGAAAA
Source organism: uncultured Fibrobacter sp. (assembly GCA_964387115.1). Classification (GTDB taxonomy): domain Bacteria; phylum Fibrobacterota; class Chitinivibrionia; order Chitinivibrionales; family Chitinispirillaceae; genus JAAYIG01. The sequence goes on along the minus strand of CAYLVN010000090.1, from coordinate 3,154 downwards.
AATCAGAAGACTGCTGGAACTGTTTCCAGAAGTCGATCCCAGAATAATCGGATTGCATGTCGGCAACAGGTTTCCTGATGTAGATCACTCAATCTTGAATGGCTTGAACTGGGAAACTGAGTTGCGTAAAGAACCGGTACATTCTTCTATTATCAACAGTTGCATAGATCACAGCGCCGATCTGTTAGTCATGGGAACAAACGGAAGGCAGAGTCTCACCCAGATACTGATCGGAAGTAATACAGAGCAGGTTCTCAGAGAATCTCAATGTCCGGTACTGTCAATTGCCGTGTAAATTGAAACAGCAGGGTTGAACCCTGCTGTTCCCATCCTGCAGCTTACCTTGAAATCAGGGCAAGTACACTCTGAGGTGTCATATTCGACTGCGCAAGCATGGCAGTTCCCGATTGCATCAGAATCTGGCTTCTTGAGAATCTGGCTGTTTCATTTGCAAAGTCGACATCTCTAATCATGGACTCTGCTGCCTGCTGGTTTGTCTCACTTACCATCAGGTTATTGATAGCATGCTCGAGCCTGTTGATATACGCGCCGATCTTTGCTCGCGAGCTGTTAACGCTGTTCATCGCCACGTCGATATCTGAAATCGCTGATGCGGCAGTCGCCTGGCTTGTCAGGCTTCCGGTACTCAGGGATGTGCTGAGCTGGCTGACTGTCATGGTTTCAAGCGTGACTGTCATGCTGTCAATTCCCACCTGAGAATTGGAGTCGATCCAGAAAGAATTATTTGTTGTCGCATCGACAGTACCGAATCTTTCTGCTGCTCCTCCGCCGCTGGAAATAAGAGACATGCCATTGTAGTTTGTCACTTCTGCAATTCTGTCTATTTCTGTCCTGAGTGCTTCAAATTCCTGATTAGTGTAATTACGTTCTGTTGAAGTCAATGTGTCATTGGCCGATTGAATCGCAAGTTCACGCATTCTCTGCAGAATCTCAGAGATCTCGTTTGTAGCTCCTTCAGCTACCTGAAGCAGCGCTGTACCGTCCATTGCATTTCGCTGAGCTTGAGCTACACCGCGGACCTGAGCCCTCAGATTCTCTGATATCGCCAGCCCTGCTGCGTCATCGCTTGCTCTGTTGATTCTAAGACCTGTTGAGAGCTTTTCGAGCGACTTGCTCATTTCCCTGTTTGTGATTGACAGGGCACTTGAGGCGGACATAGAACTGATGTTATGATTGATACGCATTAGAACCTCCCTGTGTTGATAAAATTACCATAGCAGATCAACAATCCATGTCGATCCTTACAACGCTTTACATACCATAAATTGCTCCGGACTTCCTCCTTTCTAAGAGCAGGGAGATTCAGGATTTGCCGTTCCTCTTTCCCTGCGGGTCTATTTTCTCCTGATAAAACTATCGGCATTTATTTCAGGGTACTTTAGTTTTTTTTTGAAAATTTTTTTTTTTACCTGAAAACCACAGCGGGTGGCGTGGGGAACCAAAAAATGTCGATGCAGAAAGATGTTGACCAGAGGTGGTTTCCGGCCTTCGCCGGAATGACGGAGTAGAGAGATAAATTCCGGCCTTCACCGTAATAATAGAGTGTTGCGTTATATTTTTGAGTAACCTTAGCAGCACAACCGTTACGGACGTCATGCCGTTAAAAAACGGCATCCATCCAGAGGATCTTTACGACTGAGAAAGATGGTTTCCGGCCTTCGCCGGAATGACGGAGTAGAGAGATAAATTCCGGCCTTCACCGTAATAATAGAGTGTTGCGTTATATCTTTGAGTAACCTTAGTAGCCCAACCGTTACGGACGTTATGCCGTTGAAAAACGGCATCCATCCAGAGAATCATCACGACAGAGAAAGATGGTTCCAGCTTTTACCGGAATGACGGAGCAGGAGGATGGAATGAAAAAGCAAAACCTACTTGTTTGTGTCTGTTGAACCGTTCTGTCTGACCTGTTTGAAAAAAGATGACAACAATGAGCCGCACTCAAATTCCATTATACCGTTTATTACCTTCGGGAAATAGCCGAAGGAGCTCTCAATCTGCTGGCGATAGAAATGGGAGTGAATGGCGCCGGTTCGTGGTTCTGCGGCCCCATATATAATTGTATTTATTCTTGAGAGCATCAGTGCACCCAGGCACATAAGGCAAGGTTCAGTTGTTACATACAGATTGCAGCCGGAAAGCCTCCAGTCTGAAAGCTTCGAGGAAGCGGCGCTGATGGCAATGATCTCGGCGTGTGCTGTGGCATCAGAGAGATTTTCAACCCTGTTGTAGCCTTTTCCTATTATGATGCCATCTCTTTCGATGACTGCTCCGACCGGAACCTCCCCTTCATCAAAGGCTTTTATGGCTTCCTGATAGGCTCTGTTCATGAAAAAAGCATGGTCCATAAATAATGTTCTCCTGTTACCGTAAAATTACATCTGCCCGGCCAATTACGGCAGAATAAGTATATTCTTGTGTAATAAACAGTCCGAAACGTATCTTTATTAGATTTTCGGGCATCTTTTATAAATATGCTCTATAGGT
>CAYLVN010000090.1:0-602 GCA_964387115.1 uncultured Fibrobacter sp. | reverse complement strand
GAAAATTATGTTTGAAGAACTTTCGAATAGATTTGATGCGATATTTAAGAAGCTGCGCGGCCGCGGTAAGCTGACAGAGGAAAATGTCTCTGAGGCAGTGCGAGATGTCAAGCGAGCCCTGCTGGAAGCGGATGTTAATTATCGTGCCGTTAAAAAGTTCAGTGCTGCCATTCAGGAAAAAGCCCTTGGAAGTCAGGTGCTTCAAAGCATTACTCCGGGCCAGCAGTTTGTTAAACTTGTTCATGATGAGCTTACCGCTCTTATGGGTGGTTCGGCCCGTCCGATAAAGCTTCATACAAACCGCCTCAATGTTCTGGTTGTGGCCGGGTTACAGGGATCAGGAAAAACTACCGCCTGTGCCAAGATGGCGCTTTATTTTAGAAAACAGGGGCACCGTCCCATGATGGTCGCCTGTGATACATACAGGGCTGCTGCTATTGATCAGCTCCAGACACTCGGCAAATCACTGGGTGTTCCGGTTTATGCCGATAAATCTGCAAAACCGGTAGACATTGCCCGTGCCGCGATTAAGCAGGCACAGGCTGAAGATATTTCACTTCTGATCATCGATACCGCCGGCCGTCTGCACATCGATAAAGAAA
>CAYLVN010000089.1:0-10321 GCA_964387115.1 uncultured Fibrobacter sp. | reverse complement strand
GAATATATTTGTTTACCTTTGTAGGAATGTCTAACATCCTCTGCTTTTTCTATGGCATCAATATCAGGGTAGAGGTTGTCGTGATTCAGTTTCAACCCTGAAATCGATACCACCTGCCTGCCATCCAGAGCCTTTAGAGTGTTGTCTTCTTCGTTCTTATTTACATGAACATAAAATGCACCATCTTTTTCCCTGACCCCGACACCAGTGTAAGGAGACTTTAAAGCGCCAATGTATCCTGAAACAAACCCCGCAAACAGTAAAGCGGTTGAAATAAATGAAGCATAGCGGAAAATATTAACTTTGCTTATACAGCCCATCCCTTTTTCAACTAGAATTCCCGGTTTCAAATCCTGATAATCTGTATCAAACTGAGGGTGAACGGATTTCTTCTGATGACTATAGAAATTAAATCAAATGTTTGTTCTTGTAAAGGGTATCTACCCTGTATACGCACTCAAATATGTTGGCAGCAAAGAACTCTTTACTTGCCCCAAAGTTGAGGAAAAAGGATACAACCTAACTTATGCAGGATGAATTGCCCTTTATCTACACAATTTGAAAAGATATATGTTTATAGACGTTGTAGTTTTGCTATTCTAAACATATTTTTGTGGTGTACAGGCCTATTGTATATATAGATTAACTAATGAAAACATCTTTCAAAATTTTACTACTACTGATAGCTGCAGTCTGTTTTGCCGAAAGTGACATAACCGGTATCTGGTATCAAATAGCTATTTATAAAGAAGGGTTTTACCAGGGTAATAGTTGGTCAGATACCATGTATGATGATACAATACCATACATGATGAAAGTTGACAATAACACATGCAGGGCGTATGCAATTTTTGATGAGCGGATCTACTATCAAAAAAGTCCTTATACCATAACCGATGATTCTTTGTTTTCTGATTCTCTGCACTTTTGGACAGGGGTGGGCAGCGATCCACTTGGGTGGAGCAGAAATGGCGATACACTGTTCATTACTTTTTACTATGAAGAATTGCCTTATTATGAAATTGTAAAGATTATCTTCCTTCAGGTTAATGAATTCCGTTTTCCGGATAACTGGCCATCTTCCGATACCCTGTGGAAACCAAGTGAACTCACCCCATTTGGGACATGGTCTTTTGGTTCCGGACCAGATGATATGCCTTTGCATGTAAATAAGACAGTTTACAAAAAGTCTACGGGGCTAACCTGTGACGCTAACAAACATTTTCAGTTAAATGGAAGGCTTTCGAAAAAAACAACTCGTGTATCCGCCGGAATGGTTGTATCGAATCATAACTTCCACAATATATCATTCGGTAAGAATGTATTAAATGGTTATAAAGTTAAATCCTTAGAAAAAAGGCATTATAAACCATGAAACGCTGATCGGAAATTTTAGTTTCCAATGGTACTGATGCCAATTTAACTAGAAGTAAACTAAATCTTAATATTTAAAATGATACTCCCGCTGTCAACCTCAAAGATGCAGCATCGTCGAAGAGTGTGTATTCTGATTCTTCCGGACCTACTATCGCATTTACAAGGAATCCTAATGAAAAGTTGTGAAGGTTCCTATACTGCAAACCTGTTGAAATAACAGCGCATCTGTGGTTAAAATTGAGTATTCCATTTACTGTCAAGGTAAGATCACTTATGATAAATTTGCTTATTGACATAAAAAGCGCCCCGTAAAGGCGGGAATGATTGTTTGGTTCCAGGAAAGCTCCAGACATACTCTGCATTTCAGATTTCATCGGATCGCTTTCGGGCAGCTCCATAATCTTCTCTACTGCATCTTTGACATCGTAGTCCCTCAGTTTATTACCGGTGTAGCCTGCCTGATTGTAATAGACTTCAGCGTTTACACTCACTCTATCATCGACATTCATCAGATCAAACATTTTGGAAGCACTAAGACAGACTCTGGCAACAACTTCTCTATTAATAGTCGCAGGCCTGAACTTCAGAGGCGACGATGTGTCCTGAACAAAAACTGTATAGTTGTCACCACTGGTTAAGCTTGCCTCTCCCGCAAAGCTTATATCAAATAATGAGGTTGAAAAATCGATTCCCAGATAGGGATACCTGTTTTCCTTTACCCAGAGGGCGGTTCCGACTTCTGTATTTCCCAGAAGAAATTCCACCTTTGCGGCCCCTGCCAGGCTGTCTACCGATGTAAGCCTGTTCATGTCAAGAAAGGTGTAAAAATTCCATCTCGTCCCTACCGGAATATGCATCTTTATGCCATAAGTGCCTTCTCTGTATCCAATATCCTGAATGAATTTTTTCTTCTCAATATTGATAAGGTCGGTGGGGTTCCAGAAAAAACAGCGTCCCCATTGAAGTTCCTGCTTTCCTGTGCGGAAATAAACCCTCCGGTTTATATTTGCATCGACAAATATTTCCTGCAGGTAAAACCGGGATTTTCCGCTGTCAGCAAGGTGATGCGCTTCTGCGTTTGCAAAAGCTTTTATTCCGGCCGGAAATCTGGCATCCAAAAGAAAATTACCTACTACGTATGCTCCTGGATCGAGAGTTTTTCTATCTCCATTTTTAAAATAATCCCTTTTTGCAGAAATCTCTGCAGCGCTTGTTATCTCTCCTGAGAAACTCATCTGCGTTGATTCAACTGCTCCCATCGAGAAAGAAGCTGAGATTTCCGTACTGTCAACAAACATCGAAGTATCTGAGAAGAGCGCGTTTTCATCAATGACTTCGTCCTGAGCATAAAGACAGCTTGAAAGTGCGGCAAAAAACAGAGCTGATTCTATCAAGCCTGTTTTCATCCCTATTTACTCAGACTTTCAAGATATGCTTTTGTAAATATGGTATTGTCCAGCTTTTCAGTGGATATCCCTGATATTTCGAGCACACTCTTGTTGCCCTTTTCAAATTCATCAATAAAGAGCTGTTTGACAGGAACCATGGCTTTCTTTATTTCTGCATATTTTAAAAAATAAGCCGTCTGCATCAGAGTCCCGGAAAGAGCGTACGACTCCTCTTTTAAAATCAGATTGTTGTCTCTTCTCACCCAGTAAATTTTTTTTGGATAATCGACATCATTTACTTTCGCCTTAATCTCGAACTTATATACTTTTATCTGTCCCAGAGTATCCTCGATTATGAGTTCCTTTCCTGAGGAGTCTTTAGCCGGAGAATACATTTCCATCAGTTTTCTACTCTCGAAATCATCCCCGCGCGCATCAGAACCGCCGATACTTTCATCACGGTTTATGTGTTGAAAAGTGCGTGTGTTTCTGCGGTACATCCAGAAGTTATCATCCACTCTTAAATACCCGTTTCCTTTTTCAACAGCGGGATCGGTCATTACTATTAAGAATGAATTAGTGGCATCTCTGCGATAATAAATCATCTCAAATTTCTTTGCCCCCTGCCCAGTCTTCTGCTGGGTGATTTTAACATTAGCTTTCACATCATTTGCCATGCTGTACCGTTTATCAATATTCTCAAGCAATTCATCTATTTTAGGGACAGCACTTACAGCACATGTGATTGTAAATAGAAGTAAAAACAGTTTATTCATCTATTCTCCTTAATCGAAATGTCTCAATGCTTCTGCAGCAGAGAGATTTGCGGCTTTTTTGGCCGGAAAAAACGCTGTTCCAACCGCTATTACCATTATAAGGCATATAAAGAAAACTACACTTGTGAAAACCGGTATAAAGTACAGACGTTCATTTACAAGCATCATACCTATCGGATTTCCTTCAGCATCTATTTTAAACATCGATAGACCCTTCATCGCAAGGAACGCGGCCACAGTACCGGCAAGCGATGAAAACAGCGTGAGAAAGAACGTTTCAAGAATAAATGACAACTGGACATCACTCTTCTGCATACCAATTGCCCTCACAGTGCCTATTTCTCTTGTACGCTCCTTTACAGTCATGCGGAGTGTGTTTACAACACCTATTAAAATTATGAAAAACAGTACCAGTACTGCCACTAAAGTTATCATATGAAGAGCGTATTCAAGGCTCAATACAGAGCTTGCGCTCTCGTACATGGTGCGTACGTCAACAGATGTCCCGCGTAATTTTTTCCTGGCTATCTCTTTCTGCAATTTAGCAAGTTCCTCTGTAGATTTAGCGCGGGGGAAAAGTGTCCATTCGGCCGCAACGATTTCTTTTAGAGGATCTGATTCAGAAAGCCTGTGCCATTTCGGATTATCCTTTACTGCTGCAGGCCAGTTTGAATAATATATCTTGTAAAAATCTTCATCGTTTAGAAGAATGACATTCCCGGGCAGAACACCTTTTTGAGTCAGTGATGTAATTTTGATCTGAGATGAAACGATGCTGTCTGCATATTTTAACCTGTAAGAAAGTGCTACGTTTGATCCTGGGGCAATGCCAAGCACTGAAGAGAGAGAATCCCCTATGAGGCATTCACTCTTGCCTGCCTTTTTGCCTGTTGCTGCGAGCTTGTTATTGAGAGCTGCGACAGATGAGGAATCGGTTTTATACCCGAACACAGTCACCGGAACGGAATCTTCGCCCGCATTAATGTAACCGTCAATGCGTGCCGGTTCAGGCCTTAAAGCCTCCTGCAGTTTTTCTGCATAGAGTACCGCATCTTTCTTTGGATTTTTGATTGTTATAAAAAGCTGTCCAATATCGTTAGGGCCGTACCCGAGCAGTCTTTTGAGGTCCGTCAGTTCAAGGAATACCGGGGCGGACATGAACATATTTGCCGGCAGAAATGTTCCGACAACTGTGAGCCTGGCTGCCTGGTCCTGACCGGTGACATTTCTGTATCGAACCCTTATTATATCACCTTTCTTTACATTCAGGTAAGCGGCTTTTTCTTTTGCCAGTATGACCGGATTTTCGATCGATTCATTTGAAAGGTCCTCAAAGGAGCCCTCGGTCATCTTAAAATTATCTGCATCCTGCTGCTGTGTCTTCTCGTCCCCGAGCTGGCTCAGGTCAATCCCAATCATCACGACATTATCAGACTTGCCGTTTCCTACTGCCCTGCAGAAAATTCCAATTCCCTCTTCGATTTTGACGACATCGGGGATCTCTTTTTTTACTATTTCCTTTACCCGCTGCCCATCATGAAATATTTGTTTGTAAAGATTTCCGTTCTCTGAAAAAACTACTCCCACATGTCCTGAAACGTAAACGACTATTCGATTGAAGAGATTATCGGAGATTCCATGCGCGAATCCATGTGCCATGATCAGGATAGCTGTCCCGAATGCGATAGCTATACCAAGAAGAATATTTCTCCTCTTTTGACGAAGCAGATTTCTCAGCCCTATTTTGACTACAACATTCATCGCTCTTCCTATTCTCTTGATATGGCATCCAGCGGTGTAATATTACCTGCAACCAGCAATGGGTAGATTACTGCAATGAGAGTAACAAGTACCAGTTGAATGATTGCAAGGCCCGTATCCTGTACACTCAGCAGAGGATTGAAAGTATCTCCGCCAAAAAGAAGCTGCAGCATATCATTATCAGACTTTATCTTAAAGAGAGATACAATATTTACAACTGCAATTCCGGCGAGAATACCGGCTCCACCGAAAGCAAAAGAGAGCAGTCCGGTTTCACCCAGAAACATCTTTCTGATAAACCCTTTCCTTGCACCAACAGCACGCATCATACCTATTTCAGATGTCCTCTCGAGAGCCGCCATGCTCAGTGTATTGACTATAATGATAATGGCTACAAAGAATAGAAGCATTACAAATACAAATAGCGCTGACTTTATTATTACGGCCGTGCTTCCGATCTGCCCTACGGCGCTTTTCCATGGAACCGCACGAACATCCAGATTTTCTTCTTCCAGAACAGCATTAATTGCTTTAAGAGACTCTTTACTGTCAGCACCATACTTCAGACGCACAAGGACCATATTGTATACACCCTCATCGAGATCCGCAGCCGTTGCCTGTTGCTGCACAGGCGAATCACTGAACAGGCTTTTTTCATCCACTATGGCCCGATCACTCTCTTCAACAATCAGCGCGTCATCAGAGAACAAAGCATCGAGCCCTTCCCCGCCCATTTCAAAGAGTTCCTTCTCCCCGCCTGAAAGTTCCACTCTGCTGTCAGAGGCGGTGAAATACCCCTGGCATTGACGGAACGACTCGATATCCATCAGGACAAACTGGCCCCAGATAGAATTCAGTGCCTTGTATTTGATGATTCCTTTTACGTCAAGACGGATATCGGAAGTTGAGTTATCGGTGCTGAACCCCATGAATACAACGTTGTCTTTACATTCCAGATCAGAAGCGCTCTTTGCTTCCTCAGTAAGGTTTTCTTTTCTGAGAGTATCACCCCGGGGGATATACCAGGTTCCTGTAGTATTGAAAAATTCCTTTCTGGCTCCTGTGGGAATAATTGCGCCGCGTTCTCCCGGTTCAAGCAACCGGCCCTCAATCGGAGTGATGTTTTCAGGGAAAACTTCCATGTAGCGTTTGAAATCTACACCCATCACGAAGCTGTAGCCCGGAGCGCCGTTTTCGCTGTCGTTAAGCAGCGCAGCCATGTTTTTACCGACAGGAACAAAAGATTTTATATAGTCCTGTTTTTCAAGCACCTTCTCGATCTTTACAAAATCATACAGCGGTTCTATTGCTTTCCCCATGAACTCGATAAAAACGTTGTCGGTTTCCTGTTTCTTTGAGATCAGAACTATATCACCTGTAAAACCTTCAACTATATTTTTCTGAAGTCCCCTGCTCATGCCGGATATTATACCGTTTCCTACGGTCATCAGAAACGCGCCCAGAAACAGTATGGCCCCGATAACCAGGCTTTTGCCGCGATGACGCATGATGTTGCGCCAGGCAATCTTGATTATGAGCTTCATGAAGCGCTCTCTTCCTCAATCAGACCGTCCTTTATCTTAACCACTTTTTTTGCGTACTTCATCACATTGGGGTCGTGAGTTGAGAAGATAAAAGTGGTTTTTTCAATTTCATTCATTTTCTTCATGAGTTCCAGAATTGATTCACCGGTAACAGAGTCAAGGTTTGCAGTCGGTTCATCAGCCAGAACAATATCGGGGCTTGTTACAAGTGCCCGTGCAATAGCGACTCTCTGGCGCTGTCCGCCCGACAGCTCTGCTGGCCGGTGCTTTTTATACTCCGACAATCCGACTTCATCAATGAGTTTCTCGGCCCTTTTCCTTACCTCTGCTGAGCTCCGCGTTTTCATCAACAACAGGGGAAATTCAACATTTTCCAGAGCATCAAGCACCGGAATGAGGTTAAAAGTCTGGAAAATGAATCCGATATGATGCAACCGTAAATCGGTGATCTGCCTGTCGTTAAGGGTGCTGATCTCCTTACCCCCGATAACAACTTTACCATCACTGGCACGGTCGATACAGCCGATGATATTTAAAAGCGTGGTTTTTCCACTTCCTGAGGGGCCGATGACACTGAGAAGATCCCCCTTCTCCACATCCAGATTAACACCCCTGAGGGCATGTACTGTGGTTTTTCCGAGGGGATAGTTCTTCTTAAGGCCCGAAATTTCGATTATCTTCAAGGCAAACCTCCATTTTACTATAACCCTGATGAACTATTAAATATACATCTGATGAAGCGTTTCTATGGTTAGTTCCGGATCACGAATTATTTGAGATTTTCAAATTTCGCTTCTGACTGGTAGGGGCCTGGCGGCCCCTAAAACCCAGCTTGGAAGGTAACGAAACATTAGCCCAGCCCCCCTGCCCCCCAAACTTGGGGGGTTTCGGATCCCAGGCTCGAACCATTAATCCCCACCAGTGTCTGGTGATTCAAGATACCCAGTCTTATGGATCCGGACTCTTTATTCCCCTGTGAACAGTTTACATTTATTACACCAGTGGTTTACAGACACGCAGGAAAAAAGGTATATTGAAACGGTTAAACATTTTCAGAATTTATCTGAGGACCAGGTGACGGTACATTTCACTACTTCGTATGTTCCGATTTCCCGTGGAATACTTGCCATATGTCGGTTAGTTCCGGATCACGAGTCATTTGAGATTTTCAAATTTCGCTTCTGACTGGTAGGGGCCAGGCGGCCCCTAAAACCCAGCTTGGAAGGTAACGAAACATTAGCCCAGCCCCCCTGCCCCCCAAACTTGGGGGGTTTCGGATCCCAGGCTCGAACCATTAATCCCCACCAGTGTCTGGTGATTCAAGATACCCAGTCTTATGGATCCGGACTCTTTATTCCCCTGTGAACAGTTTACATTTATTACACCAGTGGTTTACAGACACGCAGGAAAAAAGGTATATTGAAACGGTTAAACATTTTCAGAATTTATCTGAGGACCAGGTGACGGTACATTTCACTACTTCGTATGTTCCGATTTCCCGTGGAATACTTGCCATATGTCATTGGATGCTCACTACCGTTCACTCCTACTAACATCTAATCTCAACAAAAAATCACCCGGAAATGTCCGAAGCACCTAAATTCCTATTCCTCTAACTCCTTAACCTCCGAACGATTTTCAAATCTTAATCCTCTGAACGCTGAACCTCTGAACGCTGAACCTCTGAACGCTGAACCTCTGAACGGCTTACTGCAGCATCCTCTCAAACTCCGTCTCGTCAATAACCGTAACGCCAAGGGAATGTGCTTTCTCGAGTTTCGATCCTGCATCCTCACCAGCCAGAACAAAATCGGTTTTGCGGCTCACACTGCCTGACACTTTGCCGCCTCGGGCTTCGATTTCCTCTGAGGCTTTCTCCCGTGTAAAATGGGCCAGTGTACCGGTCAATACAAATGTCTTACCACTCAGTTTACCTTCGACAGGAGCACTGGTTCCCTTTACATTTACCCCCAGGCTGCGGAGCCGCTCTGTAAGAGCCCGGTTTTCCACCCGATCAAAGTACATCCGGATACTTTGTGCCATCGCAGAACCTATTGTATCAATTTTTTCCAGGCTCTCAGGTGGCATCTCATAAAGATCGGAAATATCGGCGACATGGTATGCCAGTATTTTTGCTGACTGTGCCCCGATCATCCTGATTCCCAGTCCGTGAAGCAGTTTATCGAGGCTGTTGTGTTTTGATTTCTCAATTGACTCTAAAACATTGGCAGCGGACTTTTTCCCCATTCTTTCGAGACCGGTAAGTTTATCGAAAGTCAGTTCGTAGAGATCAGCGACATTCTTTATGAGTCCCCACTGAAGCAGATGTTCGACAAGAGAGGGACCTATATGACGTATGTCCATTGCTGAACGGGAAACAAAATGTTCAAGGGATGCCTTGAGCTGATCGGGACAGGAGCGGTTAAAGCATCTCAGCGCCACCTCTCCCTCAAGTTTACCAAGAAGAGATCCGCAGGAGGGGCAGTTTGACGGCGGCTGGAAGGTTTGCGATTCGGGAATGCGCTTTTCGGTTAAGACTTTGACCACTTTGGGAATAATCTCCCCGCCTTTCTCTATCTGTACATAGTCGCCTTCCCTGACCCCCAGCCTGACAATTTCATCATAGTTATGCAGTGTAGCATTTTTTATTGTGGTTCCAGCCAGAAAAACAGGGCTCAGCCGTGCGATAGGGGTAACAACGCCGGTTCTGCCCACGTTTGCTTCGATCTTTTCCACCTGTGTGACAGCGCTTTCCGGCTGATATTTGTATGCTATAACCCATCTGGGAGCCTTGGCAGTGGTCCCCAGATCCTTCTGCTGAGAAAAACTGTCAACCTTTATGACTACTCCGTCAACGGGAAAAGAAAGCTGGTGGCGCTCTTTTTCCCATTTTCTGCAATAAGCAAGTACATCTTCCTTTGAATGCAGCAATGATGAATGCTTGACAGTAGGAAAGCCTGATTCTGAGAGGAACCGAAGGTTCTCGAAATGGCTTCTGCCATGTTTTTCATCGAGAAGAGAGTATGCGGCAAAGCTGAGGTTTCTGCGGGAGACCTCATGGGAGTCCTGAAGTTTCAGGGTGCCGGCCGTAGTATTACGGGGATTCTGCATCGGCTTCTGGCCGTTTTCAATGATATTCTCATTAAGTTTTGTAAATGCCTGAAAAGTCATGTACGTTTCACCGCGTACTTCAAAAAGAGAGCTGTAATCAACTTTCAGGGGAATACTTTTTATGGTCCTGACATTAGCCGTTACTTCATCGCCGATTGTCCCGTTGCCCCTGGTTACAGCTCTCTGGAGTTTCCCGTTCTCGAAAATCAGGGATGCTGCCACTCCATCAACTTTCAGTTCCCCGACAAAAGACAGGTTCTGACCCGGAAGAGACCTTTGAAGCCTCTCGACCCACTCCTGAAGATCCTCTTCGGAGTAGGTATTATCGATACTCATCATGGGAACACTGTGTGGAACTTTCGGG
>CAYLVN010000088.1:0-10338 GCA_964387115.1 uncultured Fibrobacter sp. | reverse complement strand
GTTCTCTGTATCTCACATCTTCACCAGATCGCTTCCCTTGCTGATTATCATTTCAGGGTTCATAAAGAAGCTGCAGGCGACAGAACAGTTACCAGAGTAACCAGGCTTGACAGCAGCGAAAAAGTCAAGGAGATCGCCAGAATGCTTGGAGGCAGTACCGGTATTTCACTTCGACACGCTGCAGAACTTCTGGAGAAGAAAGACAGAGTTTAGCAGTTTTCTACAAATTCCATTTTACCCTTGACAAGTACCCCCCCCCGTTTATATTGACATTTGACCATTTCTTTCATATGTTAACCTGAAATAGATTGATCTGGTTTTTCTAAACAAATTCAGCCCTGGGAGGTTTTAGTGCTAAAACCATATCTTTTTACTTTCTTTTTAGTTTCTTTACCCGCCAGTTTATTCGCAGATGATTCCATAACTGTTGCAGCACACGTAGATATAGACTTTACTACCACGATTAACCTTTCCCGGCCGGATTACCTGAATGAAACAGTCGGGGCGGTTGAATTTGTATTCCCGATTGAGGAGCATCTCTATAAACCTGTTAGAAATATGAAAAAACCTGTAGAATCATTTTCAATAGAAGATATCAATATCTATGCGCCTCAAATATCCGGCTCGGAAAACGCATCTTTTTCGATAAGAATAGCATACAAAAAAGATGGTAACAGCCCGGCAGTTCCTCTTTTTCATGTTGACAGGGTCACAAGCAGACAATTCAAGGACGGCAGTTATTCAATTTCTAAAAACCCTGAGCTGACAAGTTTCAATGCCATACTGTTTTCAGATGTCAAAATAGGAATTACAGACACAACAACTGCACAGCAGCTCAGCAATATACTCTTCATTGTTAAAGTGAAGGCTGATGGTCCCGATGCCAGCGCTGTCAATTTTAACGACCTCGACCTGCAGACGATCATTTCAGCAAAAGTGGACACAGAAGTAAAGGTCAAAAGTCCATTCTAACTAGGAGATAAAAAATGAGAGCCAGATGCAAACTACTTACAGCCATAACCTTCGTTTTGCTTGTCTTCAATCTTGCACAGGCGCAGTATAACAGTGCGAGGATCGCAGCTTATCTTGGCCCGCTCCCACCGCCTGATAACTACCTGATCAGAATAAAAGATGCAGGATATACTCATGTAATGGCAGGCGCCGGGCACATTAGTGCGACTGAATGGGATGAGGGTAGATACAATGCAGGTGGTATTGGTATTATACGGAATATTACCGAAACCTTCATCAAATGCAATCGTTTCGGCCTCAAATTCATACCAAGTCTGCCGAATGCGAACAGGCATTTTAAACTCTGGAAAAATGCAGGAAACCCGGAAATTACCTACCAGATCTGTAAAACAAACCTGCTGGAGAAAGCAGTTAAAAACGAAGCCATAAATAACGACTTTCTCCTTGATCTATTCATGGCTAAACCATCTTCTATAGAATTCAAGACGACCAATGTGCCTTCCTATGCTTTTAATGCAGATGGGCTCGACAAAACATACCGTAGCCTAATTGCAGATGTGATATATGAAGCATTCAAGGCAACCAATTTACCTTCAAGCGAATTTGACTTCATCATGCTTGGAAATGATGAGCCCTGTACCTATGATGCAAATGTCGGTTATGATTACAAACTCCTTATAGGAAAAAGTCAGGAAGATCTCAAATGGATGTACGAGAATGACAACAACCATTTCGGTGTTATTAAATGGCGGGTTCCATCGACATACCCATGGTATTCACCTGTTATGGATTCCTTACGTTTACTTCTTTCATCAACAGACCTGCTGATTCCAGATACGTCAGGTCTTGACTTATTTGAAAAGGTTCGGTTGGATTCTTTGATGCGCCTTGAGATAACATGGAAAATAGACTCACTTAACAATGATCGCTTAGCGTACTCCTTTTCCGAATTTCTGTCTGCTGCAAACAGAATTGACACGCTCGGGTACAAAACCAGGGTTTATAATGATACAATCTACTTTTATGATTACTATGACACAGCCTACCAGCAGGGGCTGAGGGAGCTTATAGCAGAGTACTACAAACGCAGAGTACAGGATGTGGTAAATTTCCTTCCAGAGGTAAAATGTATCTTCTATGGGGACCTTTTTGATCCGGAACATATCGGAGGTTATTTCGGAACCGATTCTGTAGTTCCGGTACTTGCTGGTAAAAATGTTTCAGTTAATGGAGTAACCACCCCGATAACAGAAAAGCTGGTGTTCATGCCCTGGTTATATACCAATACATTTACACACGAGCTGGAATCCAGGCTGGATAGCGCATCGTTACGTACAAGTACAACAAGATTGGCATTAAGGATGAATGCTGCATGGATGGCCTGTGATGTAGCTTTCCCGCCAGCACCAGGAGCAATATTGACTAACCTCGCGAATGCATTTTGTAAAGGCAAGACAGAAAAATATATATGGGAAAATTTTACACAAATAGATGGTGTTGATGTAAAAATCAGCTTTAATGCAACCGGACATAAGTATAATATCACTAATTCAATAATGCATTTCATGAATTCAGGCTTTCCGTTCATGTTCATGAACTCCTTTGAAAAGGAGGAGGTCGCATCACATTCGCTCGCTCAGATGATTAAATTGATAGAAGAACCGGCTAAGATTACAGCTGCACAAAGGGACAGTTTTATGCTTGGATATGCTATAGCCGCATTCGGGAACCCGGAAGAATCAAACACAAACCTGTGGAAAGATACATGCGGGGCATACGACCAGCATTTTACACATAACAATATTGAGATGTTTTCGTCAAGCTTTAACTGGAAAGGGAAGAAAGATACAGAACTCCTGTTTAGTGATTTGGTCTACAGTGCAAACCAGAACATCTATTTTGCACAAAAACCGGTATCGGTTACCGATTATTTTGCGGTAAGAAAAGATCTTTTTAATTCCTACCTGGATGCGCCGGCAAACTCGCCGGTTCGCAGTATCAATTTCTTCGATGCTTTACAATTCTGTAATGAATTGAGTGCCAGAGAAGGGCTTGAACCAGTATATACATTGAGCAATATCAGATACAATTCTCTCTGGGATACTAAAGATCTCGATAGCACAGCAACAACTGTTTCCAGCTTCCCCGATACCAACTCCGTATTAACACCATATAACACTAAAGGACCAGTAATTATCAGTGCTGATGTAAGTGCGGACCTTTCTAAATCTGGTTACAGATTACCAACAGCTTTTGAAATTCTTTCCATAGCCGCTGAACCCGGATTCGTAAGAAACGCAAATTTAACAGAGTGGATTTGGAATGGTATGCCGAATTGCATGTTCCACCTTTTCTCACATGATGAATCCGATACGATTTCGCCATTTTCACCATACAAAATATACTGGCCGGGAGATCCGCCGGTTCTTGCAGATATCAGGTATTTACCAGGAAAGCCAAACGCTGGCCGGTCTTTCAGAGTTGTTCGCAGGAATAACACACTGCCAAAGTTATCCGTATTCTCGATGGATCAAGGGTTAGCTGAACCCGACATATCTAAACCCCGTATTTATGTCCAGAATGGAAGTTCAATTCCTTTAACAAAATTTACAGTCCATTACTATCTCACCTCAAGCCGTGATAAAACGCCAATACTTGATCCTTATTGGGTTCCGGGCTCTTCTGTATCCCTTCGACAGATTAATGATACGCTGCATGAAATCCTATACTATTTCGAAGGACCGCTTGATACCGGTAATGCTGTACTACCCTGTCTTGATGGCAATTCTGTCGGCGTGCATTATAGTGACTGGTCTGTCTGGGATGATACAAAAGACCCATCCTTTATCAACACTGCCACTTTTTCAAAGAATGAGAATATTGTCATCACTGATAGCATCGGCGCTATTATACACGGCCAGTTACCTTACAACAAAACGAATCATCCAGATGACAATCCGGGTTTCGGAATCAATGTGTTTTCCAGAGAAGAGGCTTTCACTGAAGGTAATATCAGTAAACCGCGAATCTATATACAGAACGGAAGTACAAGTCCACTATCATTTTTTACAGTTCATTACTATTTTACAGTAGAACAGAACAAATCGCCGGAACTGAAACCGTATTACATACCAGGCTCTACCGTCAGCTTGAACCAGATAAACGATTCCCTTTATGAAGTACTTTATTTGTTTACAGGTGCATTGAACAGTGGCGGGGCAGTTGTCCCCACAACAGATGGAAACGTTATAGGACTGCATTATAGCGATTGGTCTGCATGGAATAAGCAGAACGATCCCTCATTCAATAACAGCTATAGTTTCAAGAGTAACGAAAATATAGTAATAACAGATCAAAATGGCGCTGTCATTTATGGGAGAATGCCGGAATGAAAGAGAAAACATCTGGTATTATCATTCATAATAGTCCCCTTTTTTCCGTAACACTGCATCTCGTTTCACAGCTACTGCTGGTATTATTCTTATGGTCATTGCTTGTCTCTTCAGCCTGCCCGGGAAACGGGCCCTACACTACTTACGATACTGGTACAATTGATACTACTCAGATAAAAGAATTAGAGCAACCTCTTACTATTAATATGCAGGTCAGGGTAAGGGAATTCGATTTTAATATCTACCAAAGCGTGCCCGTAGAGAGTGCTGTTGTACATTATTTTAATGCAGATACCTCTATTTTATCGGATTCCAATGGTTACACAAATGTAAATTTTTTGACATACACAACGCCATTCAAATTTAGCTATGAAGTAAGTAAGGAGGGGTTTGTTAGTGTTTCAGGGTCTAATTGGGACACCATCACTACAATTTTCCGCGGAATAAGATTAGAAAGACTGAGGTGATCCAGGCAGAATCGATAGTACCAGAATCACAGTTCTGGATGAGCGTGTCGAGATGGAAACGTTATAGGACTGCATTATAGCGATTGGTCTGCATGGAATAAGCAGAACGATCCCTCATTCAATAACAGCTATAGTTTCAAGAGTAACGAAAATATAGTAATAACAGATCAAAATGGCGCTGTCATTTATGGGAGAATGCCGGAATGAAAGAGAAAACATCTGGTATTATCATTCATAATAGTCCCCTTTTTTCCGTAACACTGCATCTCGTTTCACAGCTACTGCTGGTATTATTCTTATGGTCATTGCTTGTCTCTTCAGCCTGCCCGGGAAACGGGCCCTACCCTACTTATGGTGATTCAGGCAATATAGATACTACTAAAATTACAGTGCTGGATGAGCCTGTAGAGATCAAGTTAAGTGTTTCTGTAAGGGAGTATGATTTTACAATCTACAGGCATGTGCCTCTGGAAGACGCGGCTGTTCATTATTTTAATGCAGATACTACTATCATGTCTGATTCAACAGGCTATACCGGTATTACTTTTCTGACGAATACGATGCCTTATAAATATAGTTTTGAGATTACAAAAGAAAATTACAGAACCTTTTTCTCAGGTTCAGGATGGGACACAGTTACCACCAAAAAAGGTGCCGTAACACTGGAAAAATTAAAATGATATTTACGATTGATACAGAGGGCAACTGACCGCCGGTGAATATCATGCATAACAGTTCCTTTTTTTCCGTAACACAGCATCTCGTTTCACAGTTACTGCTGGTATTATTCTTATGGTCATTGCTTGTCTCTTAAGCCTACCCGGGAAACGGGCCCTACCCTACTTATGGTGATTCAGGCAATATAGATACTACTAAAATTACAGTGCTGGATGAGCCTGTAGAGATCAAGTTAAGTGTTTCTGTAATGGAGTTTGATTTTACAATCTACAGGCATGTGCCTCTGGAAGGCGCGGCTGTTCACTATTTTAATGCAGATACTACTATCATGTCTGATTCAACAGGCTATACTGGTATTACTTTTCTGACTAATACAATGCCTTATAAATGCAATATTTTTACACCGGGGACAGCCTCAGGCAGACTATTTCTCAAACATTGAAAGACAATGAATGGGTCAACAGTATCAGAGTAGTTTATCATTACACCCCATACGGGACAAGTGTGAAATCCGGGCCTGTTGCGTCCGCAAACAGTGGCATAAAAGCTGATATCAGCGGGATAGGAAACAATTATATACTTGATCTGAAACTGGATCAACAAAGAGAATTTTCAGTTTCCTTAGCTGATCTGTCGGGTAGAATCGTAAAACGAATAGCAAATCACAGTTATTTATCCGGGTCTCATTCAATACCAATCAGGGTATCAACACCCGGCAAGTATTTCTGCCAGATCACGACTAAAGATAAAAGAACAGTAGTTCCGTTTACAGTTGTTCAATGAACCCATGTTACTCTAACTGCACCGGATTGAACAGCTATTGAATTTCAATACCTTTTCTATTTACTACTTTAAGTGATTATCAGAATAACTCAGTCAGCATTTGCAAGTGTCTGATCGGAAATCTTATTTATGTACATCTGACGGTAGAAAAACAGTTTCGGATCAGTGACACGGTAGTTATATCTATCAAAAGAGATGTCGTTATTTGTTTGTGAACGTATTCCGTAGCCAATATGTACGTGCGGACCGCTGGTTCTTCCTGTCATACCGATTGTACCGATAGCCTGGCCCTTTTTGACCTTCTCGCCTGTTTTCTGGAATCTTTTGTTCAGATGTGAAAAGAAGATCACTGTTCCATCAGAAACAACGCCCACAGTTCTTCCTGCGGTTGCGTTGTTCTTAAGCACAATCTCACCATCTATCGGGCTGAAAACTACAGTACCATATTTTGCGGCTATATCCATCCCGTAATGCGGCTGGCCTCCCCCGGTTCCCCTCTCGCACCAGTCACCTGTTACATAAACATACTTATCATCAACCAGGCCCATGAAATATTTGTAAACAGGTACCAGCTCCTTTTCCTGAGGATTTTTAATACTCTCAGGCGGATAAAATGTAATAGTGACATCCTTGTCAATTGAATGAACATTATCAATCCGCGGCTCGTCTTCCCGGCATGTCAGATTATGAATTGAGACCGTTTCGTTTATGTACCTGTTGACATCGCTGTAACTGGGAACAATTGCCCTGAAACGGGAGATGGCATATTTTGCTAATTTGTAAATAGATTCCCCATCACTGAAAGTATGACTGAAGACACCTCCGGAAGGGGCAATGAACTGCTGGGGCGCAAGAGGACGAGGTGCAATCAGTTCTGCGGCTAAAAGCAATGCCGCGGCAAGAGCAACAGGAACATATCTGAGTTTATTGCCAGTCTGGAAATCATTCACACACACAGGAGTATTCAGTACGTACTGCACACGTTTTACCAGTTCCTCGAACGCCTTTGTAATAGCACTATACTGATGATACATGTTGAGCGCAAGCCCCTCATCCTGAGCATCCCTTACTATAGCTGATTCCGGGATCTCCAGATCGAACATAATTGTCTGCGGCAGCAGCGATACACCAGAGCTGCTCTGAAAAGTAACCTGCTCGCATAAATTTTCGAGGAATTTGCGGTTTTCGCTTATAGTTCTGGTCTTTCCCTTGATTTTTGAGCTCTGTTTTCCAAACACTTCATTTTTGATTATTCTGACCCTCAGAGAAGGATTATGCCTGGCAAGAGCAGTCACATGGGTCAGATAATCCCTCAGGCTCCTGGTTGAAAGAGCATTCAGTGTGACTGGAATGAGGTTAAGATCGCTTTGATGGTAAAGACATTTCGTAAGAGGATTCCAGACAGACGGGGTATCAATAATGATATACTTGTAAGATTCGCGTAGTATGCTTAAATTATAAGCAAGATTTTCAAGCTGGAATCGGGATGGGGACTTGAAGAGATCCGGTCCGGCGGCAATAAGATCCAGACCATCATGAATTTTACATATTAAAGAATTTACAGATCTTACAGGTGATTTAAGTTCCGGTATTCTCGGGAGAACCTGCCGCAGCTTTTTATTTACCCTCTCCAGCAGTGAATTTTTGTCACTTTGAGGCAGGCCGAACCTGGTTATAAAAAGATTCCAGGAACTTCCGCCTTCAGGAGCAATCTCCTGGCCCAGAGCAACTGTGGCACTTCCCTGAACATCCAGATCGATTAAAAGAGTAGTATCCTGCTTTGAAAATGCTGCTGCCAGATTAGTGGCAACAGTGGATTTGCCTACTCCCCCTTTGATATTTGCGATATGAACAACACCGCCGTTGTCCGAATCAGCAAATATCAAAGACTTTTTTGATTTTTCACCCATACTGCCGGAAAATGACCTCAGGCGCCCTGCTGGATTGCCTCGATCAGTGTTTCAACCTCGGTAGGTTTTGGTAAAATTTTATCGCTGTCGCTTCTGTTGCGATCCTGGATTGTATAAGAATCCTCTTCTGCATTATATAAAATTACCGGGAGACTTTCAAGCTTTTTACCTATTTTGAAATAGTTGTAAATTGACTTGCTCTTTTTCCAGGTATCGGAATTTATAACCATCAGATCGGCTTTTTCCACCTCTATTGCGGTCATCAGATCGTTTGATGTCGGACAATCAACAACTTTGTACTGACGTTTGGCAGCAGCGGTTTTGATCTGCTCACGTCTTTTTCTGCTATCATCTACAAGAATAAACTTCATAAATAATTCTCCAGTTCTTAAGGGTACAGAACACGAATAAATGATTCTACGTTCTATTCAGGATCCTGTATCCATTGATGCGAGAAGATTCTCGGCACGTTGATGAAGGTCGATTGCGGTTGTATCGGAAACAATCTCTTTCAGGTACGAGCGCGATTTTTCTGATTTGCCGTCCATAAGAGCTATTTTCCATTTAATTGTACTGTGACGAAATTTGATCCGGTCATCTTTAAGGGCCTTTTCAAGATTTTCAACTGCTGATTTTGTATCGCCTTTAGCCTCGTAGCAGGCCGCAATTCCTTCAAGAGCCTGTCCACCTACAAATTCAATCGATCTGGCCCCTTTAGCGGCACTACTATACCACTCTATGGCATCATCATACTTCCCCTGATCATAGAGGATTCTGCCCAGAAGAAAAGCACTCAGGGCGCCGGGCTGGCTTGAACCATGGTTCTCGGCTGTAAGTTTAAACTGCTCGGCAGCTTTATCAAGCTGATTTCCGGTATAGTAAATCATTGCCTTTCCAAATGATTCACTGGCTTTGTTTTCTCCTGATTTTCTTACGTTATTGAAAACAAGAAATCCGGCTATCAGAACCAGGATTACAACGACAGCTCCAAGCAACTGGTTGCTGTTTTTTACAAAAAACTCTTTTGTACTGAAAAGAGAATCCAGTATCGGGTCATCTTTCAGATGCTGCTTTGCCTTATTGTATTTGATATTCAAAAAGTTCCTCCTTTTTTTACAACTTTTCAGATATCTCGGTTCGAATTCTAATTACGTTTATTACTATTATAGATTTAAGTAAGTATACAAAAATGCTTCAACAGGCAGGGTGAAGTCAAGAGTTAGGGAGCAATACTATACTATTGAATACTTTTTTTCCTGAGCGCCTGCTATTATTTTTGGTTTTATGGAGACTTTTCAATCAGATATAACCAACTACAGAGAACAAGTCGATACTCTGAGAGTCCAGAATGAGGTGCTTAAAGCACAGCTGATGAGCACATCACTCATTCATGAACTCACTAAAGTACTCCATTCCTGTACTGATCTCGAAGGAATAATAAAGACAATTCTCCTTGCTATTCAGGAAATTCTGGAGTTTGACAGAGTCATTCTTTTTGAGATCAACAAAAAAGACTTCTGCCTGCAGTCTGGAACCTCTGCGGGAATTACAGAAAAAGAGCTGAAATCTCTCTCTATTCCTCTGGGGTTTGAGGGCGGAGAGATCACAGATGCCCTTTTTCTGAACCGTCATATTCTGGTTGAGGACCCGGATACAGAATCAGACATTTTCTACAAAGAGCTTTCCTCCAGCGCCTACCTTGTAATACCCCTGATAAGCAAAGTTAACAAGAAATGCTGGGAAGCAAAAAAGTGTAATAAAACAATGTGCCCTGCTCACAGTAGTTTTAATCCATACTGCTGGAGCATTATCGGAAGCGGCCTCTTAACTGATTCAGACACAGAGGATGAAAGAAGGCTGGCATGCATTAACTGCCAGTGCTTTAAAGTTGAAGGCGTTTTATGGATGGACCGGGTAAACCGCAGAACACCGATCACCAGTGATGACATTACGACACTCACTGCAATTATTAACCTGGCAGGAATAGTCATTGCAAACTTCCGGATTCTGGATGCCTTTGACAAAGCAAACACAAACCTTCAGCAGGCTAACAATCAGCTTAAAATTGTCAACCATGACCTTCAGGTGGCTCAGGCTAAAATAAACAGCGACCTGGAACACGCAAGAAACATCCAG
>CAYLVN010000087.1:0-10365 GCA_964387115.1 uncultured Fibrobacter sp. | reverse complement strand
CGGTAAACTGCATGCGAATCTGGCATGGGGATCAGAGAAAAGATGGGAGGGGAACTGGAGTTCACAAACAAGATCTGTCGGCAGTGACTTTTCTGATGATTTCCATATCTGGCGCATGCTCTGGACAGAGGATCAAGTGCAGCTATGGGTCGATGAATTCCTTCAGAACACTACTGATCTGAGCAAAACCATAAATGAAATTGACGGGAAAAACCCGTTTCATCAAAAAGCTTATATAATGCTTAACCAGGCAATTGGAAGCAACGGCGGGGATCCATCCGGAACGACTTTTCCTGTCCGATACCTTGTGGATTACGTGCGCGTCTACCAGGAATACCCTGATACAATCGCACCCGAAATTGTCGATGCGACAGCATCTATCAGTGGTACAGTTTCACTTCTGTTTTCAGAAGGACTGGATAAGGCAAGTGCTGAAAATCTCTCTAATTATGCAGTAAGTACCTCAGGAGTCGCAATTTCAGGAGCGAAACTGCAGATTGACCAGAAGACAGTTGTGCTCACTGTTTCGGGTCTTACAGCCGGTAATGAAGTCAGCATTACTGTAAGAGACGTCAAGGATGATGCTATTGTGGCCAATACCATGTCACAAACCGCAAGACAGGTGAAAGTAGCACCGTCAGGCAGTAAGCTTTCAGGCACTCTTATCGGTGATGGATCACCATGGGACAATACACCCGGGGTACAATACAGTGCCGCGGTTGACGGAAACACTTCCACCCATGCCGATTGCGTAGGAGAGGCCACCTGGGTAGGTTATGACTTCGGGCCGGGAGGCGAAATGATAATTACCGGATTTAGATACTATCCAAGAAGTGAATATGCGGACCGGGTGCTTGGACGGTCTGTAGAGGTCTCAAGTGATGGAGAAAAATGGGAAGTGATTTATAGGGTTCCGGTTGTTCCGCCGGAAGGCTCATTTACATCTGTACCGATTGTGCATTCAGAGCCGGTCAGGTTTGTAAGATACAACGGAACCGGCGGATACCTGAATGTAAACGAAGTCGAGTTCCTGGGGTATTCCGGACAGACAACATCAGGGAACAAATCCGGGCCAACACCGGCAAACATGCAATTCTTGTCCAGCGGCCCTTTACAGTATTCAATATATACTGTCTCCGGCCGTCTGCTGGAATCACGGGTTATTCGCACTGATAAAGCTGTTAATGGAGTAGAGAGTACTTTAAGAAATATCAGAAGTGGCAGCAGTTTCCCTCATGGCCTGTATCTTGTCAAAATTCAAAACACCAGTGATCGGAAAGTGATTTACAAAGGGGTAATTAACAGGTAAGTAGAACTGACATCTCTACTCAGATTATTCTGACTCGTTATTTCCGACTCTTTTACGTTTCGTGTATTTCGTGGTTAAACTCATAAACATAAAAATCGCAGGTGAACCACAACGGTGGAACATCTGCGATTTGTGAAAGCCTTTATGCGCAAGGGATAAGTGCAATTCACACTGTTTCAGGTGCACAATTCAAGGCGTTAACGAGACAGTTAATCTAATCACGCAAACCAGGTCCCATGCGCCACAATTGCGTCCTGATTCAGCGTTATTCCCAGTCCGGGCCCATCCGGTATGAGAACGTATCCGTCTTTTTGCATCATCGGTTTTGGAATACCTTCTATCAGGGAATCATACCACGAAATTTCAGGGTAGTGATGTTCGCAGCAGAGAAAATCAGGGATACCTGCTGATATGTGTGCGCACATTATCGTAGCGATCGGTCCGTTTGACTGATGAAAGGCGGTCCTGATACCTTTAGAATGAGCATACATGGCCGCAAGCCTGGTCACGTGTACACCTCCGTAAGTGCACGGATCCGGGTGAAAATAGTTGATCGCTCCGGAATCGACCAGTTCCTTTGCCAGCGGCAGGCCGAAAATGTCTTCACCTGTAAGAATACTCATTTCGGTGCCTGCATTAATCTGAGCAAGTTCGGAGTAGTAATGCCACGGAATAATGTCTTCCATCCATCCCCCCAGTGATGCATCCATATACTCTTTTCCCGCCAGAGCATTGGAGACCATAATAGCTGAGGAAACATCGAGCTGATTGCCGCTGCCGGAGGGTGACCAGTTAAAGAAGTGGTCTGCCCCCAGAGGAATGTTACCGATTATTCTTCGATACTTTGAAGTATAATCGCGCCATTTGTTGAGGCCCGAGTCCAGAATGCGCTTTGCTGAGCCGCTTGATTCACCATAGGGGTTGGGATCCGGTGAATTCTGGTAATCGGAACTGCTCAAAAAGTTCAGATCCGTCTTAAACCAGGTAAATCCCATATCCAGACGCATCTGGATTTCCCGCTCCATGGTGGATGGGTCCAATTCGACCCAGGTATCGCAATAGAGTCGCATTTTGTCTCTGAGCTTGGGGCCCAGAAGTTTCCATATCGGAAGATTGTACACCTTCCCGGTAATATCCCAGCAGGCGCATTCGATGCCGGCAATCGCACCTGAAGCATAGGTGATTCTCTTCCAGTCAGAGGTCGGGTTCAAAACAGCAGTGACTGCATTGAATACTTTTTCAACCTGTGTTGGGTTCATCCCGATAATTGTGGATCTGACCCTGTTGAGCTCATTGGCGGCATTGTTGTCTTCAACCCGGCATTCGCCATATCCGGAAATCCCTTTATTTGTGTCCAGACGCACTATACGTCCGGTACTGTTCAATCCCCTTATGGTCGCTACCGTCATATTGGTGATCTTTATCCCCCGTTCACCCGGGTCAATTGCCGCCCTGGCCAGATCAAAGGGACCCAGAACACCAGTGATCCCTGCGGCTCCGGCTGTGGTTGTCGCAAGCGTCCGCAAAAAATCGCGTCTTCCCATGGAGGAGCGGGTATTTTTAGATCCGTCAATGCTGCTCATAGTTGTCATCCTTTGCCAAACCGGTCTGTTATTGCCACAGAGTAAAGTCTCAGGTTTACCGCTGTATAGAAATGGTCTGTTGATAAACTGTCCTGCCGGCCTTGAAGCGCAGGACATACGATCCCGTCGCAATCGATCCGGTATTGAATGTAACACTCCGCGTACCTGCTTCCAGTTTTTTATGAACAGGTGACATCATTTGACTGCCGCGAAGATCATATAATTCAATATTTACAATTTGTGATGCGGTGAGAACAAAAAGGAGTGTCGCAGTAGAGCCATTATTATTTATAAATCGGGGTTTGGAATAATCCGGATGCACGGCAGGGGTTTTCTCCACCCCTGTTGTCACATAAGGAATACGCATGACTCCCGAATCGGTTCCTGCAAAGAGAGCGTTATCCCCGCTGACCAGTGATAATATCCGGGCCCTGGAATGCATCCCTTCGTTGAACATGGTCCATGAAGCACCGCTGTCTGCAGAAATGTAAACTCCGCCGGTGTCTGTTCCGGCAAAGATCTTATCATTTACAACCAGGATACAATTTACCAGACCCTCAGGCATGGAACCGGCTGCATTCCAGCTTGAGCCATTATTGACCGACTGAAAAACGCCTTTCAAAGTCACTGCAAAGAGTTTATTTCCCATGACAGCAATCTCGCAGATACGCTTATCGGTCAGGCCGGAATTGACGGCTGTCCAGCTTGTGCCTCCATCGGTACTTATAAAAACGCCACTGCTGTCACTTCCCGCAAAAACGGCTCCCCCGTTTCCAGTAATCGATGTAATGCGGGTATTTGCGGGTATTCCATTTTTTAATTCGGTCCATGTCCCGCCGTTGTCCGAGGATTTATACAAACTTCCAGTGCCGCCTGCAAAGAGAGAGTTATTGATCATGGCAATCGACCACACAGCTGTATTCTGAGGCATCCCGGCGGAAGCGGCGACATCCCAGCTTACGTTGCTTAAAGGAGACCTGATTAACCCCTCCCAGGTGCCGGCAAGAAGATTGTCATCCAACAGTACAGAAGACAGCACATCTATACCGCTGTCAACTGAGCCAATCAGTGTCCAGTTTGCGCCATTATCGTTGGTAAGGAACATACGGTCCCCGTTAAGAGCATCCCATGTGCGGGCTATGACATTGCTGCCGCTGGAGTAAAGATTCATAAAACTGTTTTCTCCAGTCCAGTTTGTCTTTACCCACTGAGCCGATATCGAAGTCACAAATACAACAGTAATGAGCAGGCAACTGATCAACTTAACCGGTTTTCTTTTCATACAAACCTCTGGTGGCATTTCTTTGCGATTTTCTAAAGCCTCTATGCACAAGAAACAAGTGCAATCAGCCCTTATCCGGGTGCATATGTCAGGTTATATCATAATCTAATCAAAAAATGAACTCATAAATCTGATTTTTTTTGCTTTAAGAAGCATTGGGATCTTTTGTTGTACCGGGTGATGACAGATTCTTATTGCCGTCAGTCACAATTCAGTGGTGCCAATTTTTAATCATATTTTTACTGCTTAACTCTTTGCTCCCGGGTTTATTATTTCTCATAACAGCCCGTTTTATATTGTGTTACATTTTATCTATTTAAATTTATGCCGGTAAGGTGATGCCATTTGCAGGCACCAGTTTAATATAATTTCACATCCATCGGATCTGATTTATGGCTATATTATAGATGAAAAGGATGGGATTCCCATGTCAAATATCTACGGTTATATCGATTATATAGAATACCTTCAGGACGATTACAAGAAAAGGAAACAGAAAAACAGCAGGTATTCTTATCGTGCCATGGCCGAAAAACTGGGATTGAATTCAAGCACAGTGGTGAGGATAATGAATGGGAAAAGAGGCTTGAGTAAGAGTATGATCCCCAGATTCTCCTCATACCTTCAACTGAACGATAAGGAGAATCGATATTTCAGCCAGATGGTCGTATTCAGGGTCGCCAGATCAGAACAGGCGCGTGTTGCAGCATACCGGGAACTTCTTGCTCTGCGCAGTGGACGGATCAAGACCATTTCTGAAAAACAGTATCAGTTTTATGAAGAGTGGTATTACACAGCGATAAGAGAAATTCTGCGAATCTCCGATTTCAAGGGAGATTTCGACAAACTCGCACAAACACTCATACCAGCCATTACCGCGCCTCAGGCCCGTCGGGCGGTTGATCTTTTAATTGAGCTGGGGATGGTGGAGAAGTTGAGTTCCTCTTACTCGGTGACATCTGCAAATATCTCAACCGGTGAAGTCTGGGAAAGCACCGCTGTTCACAATTTTCAGTGCGCTGTAACCCAGAAAGCTCTTGAGTCCCTTGAGGGATTACCCAGAGAAGAACGGGATTTTTCTACGATGACAATGTGCTACAGCAGCAAAGGTATCCAGAAAGCAAAAGAGATCCTTAAAAGGGCACGTGAAGAATTGACTCGCATAGAAGAGGCGGATGAGGAGAAAGACAGGGTTTTTCAGATCAACCTTCAACTTTTCCCCTTATCCAGACCTGCAAAGGAGATATAGGATGAGCTCTTGCCGAAATATCCTGAGGGCTGTCACTTTCTTGACACTGGCTTGCCTGTCCTGCAGCCTGAACCCCACAAATTCCACTATGGGTTCTGAAACCACCAACGGTGTTTACGTTTCCGTTGTTTCATCATCCAGTATCGAGGTCAAGACTTCACCACAGGCTTCTCTTTACATCTACTGGACAGGGAAAACGCCTTCAGATACCGGTTACGCCGACAGCGCCCATGCCGATAATTCCGGTTTTTATAATTTCTCGGATATACCCTCCGGCAAATACAACCTTTTTGTTTTTCCCAGGAACGATACACTTGCGGCGCTGGTGCAGAATATCAGTGTCGGTTCCAATGCAATTTTCAACGATTCGGCTTTTTTTAAAGACAAAACTGGTATAAGCGGTACTGTAAGCCGCAACGGAACCCCAGTCTCAGGAGTGAATGTTTACATTGCCGGCTCGCCTTATAAAACCACCACAGATGCCAGTTCTGCTTTTTCATTTGCCGGATTGCCAAGGGGCATTTACAAAGTAATAGCTGAAGACAAAAACCGGAATACAACCGGAATAACAAGTGATACACTGAATGTAGATACACATGTCAATAACAATCAGTCTATTCAAATGTCACTTCATGAATAAGGGGGCAGTTATGAAATCATTTGCAGTCGCCTTTTCGGGGTTGGTAACGCTTGTCGCGACAGCTTTCTGCTGTGTGGCACCCGGCAATATCCAGGGCGTGGCATTTACATCCGGCGAAGAGATCAGCCTTGAGAAGCTTCTTAGAATGGGTAGGGAAGAGGTCAGCTATCTGGCTGAGGGTAAGGATACAATCACCTCTGTGCGCTATAGAAGCCATTACGATGAACGGGCGATGGTTTATCTGGGAACTTACGGGCTCTCATATCAGGAAGGCATTGAAATGCCCTGCATGGGGGTAATACTCGATCCGGAAGTAATAGATGGCTATCAACCGGCAGTTAATGTATTTGACTTTTCAGAAGCAGTCAGGATTGAGCTTCAATGGCTTATTGACAATGAAATTCTTTCTATTCCCGGCCAGACCATCTCCACCATCACTACTGCTTTACAGAAACAGGGTAACGGGGGATTTCAGTACTGGACATTGCAGAAAAACGCGATTGGCTACAACTCCTGGTATGAATACGATAAAACTAACGGCCAATGGAGTGTTACCGGAGTAAATGCCGTAAGAAGTAAATCATGCGCAGTAATCAGTCCGGAATTTGTGTCTTTGACTGAATCTCTGGACGCGACATTTGTGACAAATAGCAAAGCATTTGCGCATTCAGCGTCAGTTGTCAAATCCACAATAACCGGAAATGGCGATATGATGATTCATTTAAGTCATCCCTCCCCTGTTCAAATGAATGCCATGTTATTATCTCTGAACGGCCGGGTTGTAAAGCAGTTCAAGATACCGGCAAACACCCGTTTTCTTAAACTCGAAGATGCAAATTTCAAACAGAAGGCTGCATCATTCATTCTAAAAATTGGCAATTTCAGCTCTATTGTGCTGCCCTGCGCGTTCTAACCAGGATTTAGGGTGTGTGGAGTAGAAACAATTTTTTTCTTCACACACTCAATTGCGACTTATTGACCCGATATATAATTTATGTAATAGTTAAGTAATAAAATCTCCGGGTTCTATACAAATATCATCCCCGGGCAGCCCATTCAAACGGGGTTTTATCTGTTATTATTTTGATATGAAAGGACATGTCCATGAGATTCGCATTTGTATTTTTTGCTATTTGCACGTTCCACTGTATTGCTTTCAGTCAGGAAATCAAAGACAGCTCATGTTTTCCACCCTGCCGTCATGGATACATTTGTCATAACGGGGTGTGCATTTCGATGTGCAATCCTCCATGCCCGGCAGGAACAGAATGTTCTGAAGGTATCACATGCATACCAGTTAAACCTGAGGTTAATCCCTATGGTACAAATTTCGGTAAAATTATAAGCGGAACAACTCTATCGATTGTAGGGGCAGCAATGCTTACCGCAGGATTAGTTGTATATGGTAAAAAGAGTGGTAGATATTACGAACAGGTTGGACAACCACTGGTAATATGGGGATCAGTTGCATTACTGCCGGGTATTCCGATTTCCATTCTCGGGTTTACCCGACAGAAGAAATCAAACGAATGGGAAAAAACACATATCTTGAAAAAATGACGTGTTACATACCAAGTCTGAACTTCTTACAGGCAAAAGACAATATCCATATCACGCTGCAGAGCGTAAATTAGCAGATGAGTAGATCAGAGGCTGCGTTATAATTTTCTATACCGGTATCTTTTAAACTTCCACTTGTGAAGGATCTTTTCCATCAGTTCCAGATCCTTCACTTTGTATTTCAGAAGGTCGATATCGCTTTTATTTTTCTCAATCTCCCGGTCCTGAGAGACCCTCAGGCCGCCACCGGCCACAAAGGTCCTTACCTTTTCCAGCTCCCCTGCATCGAACCATGCACCGTGATCTCCGCAAATGTCGATAATTATCCCTGATATCCTGCCGAAGTTTTTTCTTACCATGGGCTTTCTGCATACCGGGCATTTTACATAACATTCTCTTTTCTCAAGGGGCCCTCTGACATATTTCCGTGGCAGTGAGTCATCGCTGAATGCGCTTCTCTCTGAAGTTAATATCTCCAGATCATCGTTGCTCAACCAGAGCCCTTTGCATTTCCCACAGATACAGACAGTTTCTGATCTGTATACATGTTTCTGCAGTCTGCATTCACAGACCGGGCAAAGAGACTCCAGCCTGTCGTGATTCGTTACCCGTTCTGCTCCGCAGAAAGGACAGTTTTTCATCCTGCTGTTAAACTGCTGTCCACATAAGCATTGGATTTTCTGGGAATTCATAAGTTGATACTTTTCAATATAGTACATTGTTTCTAGTTAACAAGCAGCCCGGAGCCGGCCTGAGGAATATGCACTCCTCTATACATATTTATACTATACCAATATTCTTGCGGAAATGTACAGTAGTGAATGGAAACGGGGGACTCTTTGCTCTCTTACACCCCTGAGGTGACTTTGGGACTCCCACAGATTCATTTAACGAGTTAAGTCACACTTTCACCCCTGAGATGAATTAGTGACTTCCCACAGATTCATTTAACGAGTTAAGTCATACTTTCACCCGCAGGACCGGCCTTACTTATTTAATTCCGAAAGGCTACAATCAGTTTTAATCTACCACCAGTTCGCCAGTGCGGCCGTACGGACGTTTGCAAATGTGATAACCATACCTGCCTCCACAACTGGTGGACAACAAGGGGTGATAGCGCAAGACCGGCGTCCGCGACGGGCTTGAGCGCAAGAGGGAACCCCCTCTTCCAGAAAATATTTATTCTTAAGAATCTTTTCTATTTGGGACACCCTCTTTTAAACAGCATATTGTTGATGCCCTCCCATACGGTCAGACCGCGGAACAGGAGTCGGAATTTCAGGGAACCGGACCAATTCGCGTAATTGTTATCGCAAGGTAGGAAACCTTGCGCTGATAGACGTAAGCCCTTCGGGCTAAGGAAAGGAACTGAAAAGATATCTGGTGGTTGAATTGAATCTGCAATGAAATCAATTAGTCAGAGGGAGAGGGTAATACCGGAGGTTTTTAAAATTGTACAATCCTTCACCCCAGGTGACTTTGGGATTCCCACAAAGATCCATTTAACATGTTAAGTCACTATTTCACCCCTGAGGTGACTTTGAGACTCCCACAAAGATCCAATTTAACATGTTAAGTCACTATTTCACCCCTGAGGTGACTTTCAGATGTTTTCTATTATGAGGCGGTTAATAAGTCACTCTTTCACCTCAGGGGAGATCGAAACAGGAAGCACAAAACCCCAAAAAACACATTAGCTTCTCTTTTTTATTCTACCCCACAAAAACTGCAATCCTACAACAATGTTTCTCCTTATGTGGGCACTATATATTTTTTGATTTTATTAAAAAAAGGAGAATTTCATGATCTCAAAGTCCCTGGCACGAAATCTGTTTCTATCGACGATTCTGTTTTCTCTTGCAGGTTTACTCTCCTGTCAGAAGATCACAGATGTAATGCGGCCGTTTATGCTTTCAGAAGATCAGGAGGTCGAGCTTGGAGATCAGTTCAAAGACCAGATCCTTTCCGACACCGAAAATTATCCTCCATATAACGGTAGCCAGAAGGTAATTGATTTTGTTGACTCTCTGGGACAGCATCTGGCATCAGTTCAAACCGACCGCTCTGACCTGAAGTTTACATTCACCATTATAGATGATGATGAGCAGGTAAACGCTTTCGCTATCCCCGGGGGCCATGTATTCGTTTATACCGGCCTTCTTAAAAACATGAACAACACATCTGAACTTGCAGGTGTTCTGGCTCATGAGATTGGCCATATCACACAGTATCATGGTGCAGACAAGATGGTCCAGGGTAATGCCCTTGAGCTGGTCAATACGATCTTTTTCAATGGAAGTGATTCAGCTTCGATCACTTCTGCCATCGCCGGACTTCTGGAGAACATGGTTTTCCTCAGTTTCAGCAGAAAAGATGAATTTGAAGCGGACAGTTGTGCATTAGCCTATTCAATCAATGCCAATATCAGCCCGGAAGGGATGAAGGATTTCCTGGCATTTTTGAAGAGCGAATATGGTGATCAACCCAAAATTTTTGAGCCTATGTCAACACATCCTCTCCTCAGTGATAGAATCAATAAGATTAACGCTATCATTTCTAAGAGTTCAGATGTGCCCGATGATATGTACGAGAATGAGTACTTGAAGATAAAGGGTCTGATCTGAATAGCGCCCCGGCTTACAAAAACCAGACTCCATGTGGTGGACAGTTTGGGATAAAAGCATAAGAATCTGGTAGGGGCCGTGTCCTGGCCCCTAAAACCCCCGCTGAAGGTGACGAACA
>CAYLVN010000086.1:2515-10372 GCA_964387115.1 uncultured Fibrobacter sp. | reverse complement strand
CTGAGTACACCTTTGTAATTATAGGCATACAGGCCGTTTGTACCGCTGACCAGAATGTCAAGGTATCCGTCACGGTTGATGTCAGACAGCGCCGGCGGGGAAAGGTTCTCCGGCAGCCTTGAACGATCATCTTTTTCACTTTTGTCTTCATTAAATGTATAGAAGCTTGCCCAGTCGATCCCTTCCGCTACCCAGCCGGGAGCAAGAGAGAGATCCTGTTTGAAAACCCAGACTCCGTGTCTGCTGTCACAGACAACGATTTCACTTTCGCTGTCCCGGTCAATATCACCGGTAACAAGAGTGTACGGGCCTATTCCGGGTACTTTTACTGAATCATCAATGCCGCCACTCTTGATGTCGCATATTGATAGAGTACCGTTATTCTGGATAACGGCAATGCTTGAAGCGTTTTCTCTTATTGCAGCAATTGCGGTCACAGCGCTGTCTGAGCGCAGTTCAATTGTTGAAAGCTTTTCAAGTGACTTCCCTGACACTACGTTTCCATCTCTGCAGCCGATTGCCCATGATGAGTCGCTGTAGTTACAGACGCAAGTGGATGGAATTTTGCCAAGGGCAATAGAATCGATATCGGCAGCTGAAGTAAGACTCAGCTTTTTCAGAACATAGATCAGTCTGTTTTCTGAGGGGATCATCACATTGCCCGACACTGTGGACGGCATCGCTGAAATACCGGCAAGTTTCTGCAGATAAAAGATCGTGTCCGCGTTTTTCACCGTGTCACCCAGAAGATCCACCCGGTCCACTGCCAGAGCCGTTTTGTTGTAGGAATTTGTCTCAGATGTGTCTGTTGGCCATGCGTAAAGATGTCCTGATTTGCTGACAAGAACAAATTCTTCACCTCTTGTTTCAGCATCTAGTTCACAGATGACCGGATCAAAATATTGACCCGGGGCCGCGCATCTGGGCCAGGACTTGACAAGATAATCCCATTTGACTTTAACACTGAAAACACTGTCGGAGATGTTGGTAACTTTATGGTAGTTTTCTCCTCTGGCAAGAAGCATGTATTCCTTGCGGCTTTTTGAGGAAACTGGATTTATCGTTATATCCAGATATGTGTGCCCGCCATCGTTGGAACGGGTCGACGGCCTGGTATAAGGGCCGAAATTATTGACAGAAACGGCTTTTTTGCCATCTACCGATGTCTCGTGCGGGAAAACATCTTCGGCTCCTCCGTAATCAAAAGCCGCCTGGTAGAATACATCGGTGAACATTATCCCCAGATCTGTAACACCATCTGCCTCAACCAGGGAGATTCCACGGTAGGAGGAGTCGGCGTTGACCATGTTGTACTTCATTTTTTCCCGTATCACACGTTCGTCAACATGCCACACCAGTACTCCTGATGCAGGAAGACTGATGTCGTTGTTGCGTACTTTCTGGATCACTCCGGATGAGACTTCCTGAACATTTGAGTCGATGTTGATGTTGTAGGGGTAGGAGGCGATTACAACTCCGTGATCATCGGTGGTGTCGTATTTGAAAAGATTCTTGTTTCCGGAAAGATTCCTCTGGCGGTTCTCAATCAGGTAATACTCATGATCATTGATCGGGACCATCAGTATTGTGGTATCATTACCGGTTACACCCGTGCCGTCAAGCACCGAGGTAAGAGCCTTGACATTATAAGAGCCTGCAGCACCGATCGGGGCCACCTTCACCCGGTCCCAGCCCATGAATGCCCTTACCCAGGCAGAAGGGTAGGGTGGTATAAAACCGTTACCTGCAGAATAACCCGCAAAATCCATGATGCAGAATGCGCCAATTCCCGATATGCCGCTTGATGTTGAAAACAGGTCCGGAATCCCGATCTGGCGGGCTATCTGATTGACAAGTATTCCCTGTATTCCCCAGTTCAGACCGTCCTGGTTGGATGTCTCGGAGCACATCATTAATTCTTTTATCAGCAGAGGACTTTTACCCTGCACAGTTAATCCGTCTGACGGCAGATCGAGAGTATCTCCGAAATAGCGGAAAAATTCCTGGTCGATGAAGGCATCGATCATATCGGAAGGGGTGTCCTGACCCATGCTTCCCTGTTCTCCGCCATCGGTCAGGTATGATGAGCCGGCATGGAAAATGAGAAAGACGGTTTTTCTGTTGCGGCTGTCACGAATCGTGCTGTCGGATTCTTCAAACCTGAGATCGGCAAAGGGAGAAGTCTTCGGATCTTTCCCGGCATTCTCTATGGCATCCTTGACAAATTTCATCAGTCCGTAACTTTTACGGTAATAATAATCATCCCATGTTTCTGAACCCTTTTTCCCGCCTGGAGAATAGTGCGTCATGGAATTGGGAACCGAATACCCGATCTCACCGTACCCTTCGGGGTAAATAGTGTATTCGATTTCGAGTTTTCCTCCTGAAACCTTCCTGTAATAGGACTTGACTGCATCCATCTGACGGGAGAAATAAAGAGAATCGTGGGGCCGTGAATCGTACTTGTATACAGTGTCGCTGTTGTAGTAGTTGTTCTCTTCTCTGTCTCCGCCGCCTCTGATGCCAAAGAGACCGTTTCCTGTTGTCAGAAGAGATGAGTCTTTTTTTCCGCCGTTGAATTCAACCCTGATTGCGACAACATGAAGGGTATCCTTTTTCCCCTTGTGGAAAGTTATTGACCACTGGTTGTCACGGGCGGTTTCAACCAGGTTCTGTGTTGATACGCCCTTGAACAGATACGGGTGTGTTCCTCTGGGACCGCCAACAACGCTTTGCTGACGAGCAGAAGCTGCCATAAGTACAGATGGCAAAAGAAAAACGACTAATGCAAGAATACGGGAAAAATGCATGCTCTCATCCTGTAAAAAAAGACAACGGGGGATTGCCTCAGAGTGTTAAAAATTAACCAGAAAAGACGCTCTCCATTGACCATGTCTCACGCCTGTGGCTCCTTCTTTTTCGGGATTGAACCACCGAAGAACACCTTTCATGAAGCCCTCAGGTGCAACAATATAGGACCAGTCAAAATTCAGTGTCCCGTAACGTAAACCGACACCGAGGGTAAGCTCGTAACGTTCGCCGATGTAGTCACCAAGAAGTCCTGACCTCAGGGCCAGAAAATTGGTGTACCAGTATTCAATACCCAGATTCACATTGATTTCCTGAATCTCGTATTTCAGATCTTCATCTTTGTCAAATAGAAGGTCGGTTCCGATCGCTTTCCAGAATGGATCCGGTTTGCCTGAATCTGTGTTTTTAACGATCTCTTTATGAAGATCAAGCAGCACCTTTAAATCGTGCACAGGAGTCTGCAGCGCACGGTAAACAAGTCCCAGCCGCAGTGTGAATGGAATCGGGTCCGGGTTATCCCTGTCGATATAGAAAATGTTAGGTCCCATATTCTGGGCCATAAAGCCGATGTCAAAATTTCGTATCAGGAAATCCCGTTTCAGCACACCTGCATCGATGCCAAAAGTATGTCCGACACCTTCGCCGTTACTGCCGTAACCAGGTGCAAGAGCACTCACAACGTACTTCAGGTTCATCCCGACAGAAAGATCTTCCTTTATCGGGAGACCGTAAGAAAGTCCGAAAACACCCTCCCAGGAGCGTACCTTTCCTTTATCCCTGCCAAGTGCATCAGTAATCTGGTTCTCTCCCATATTGATGTAGTTGATCGATAATCCCAGAGTACCCCAGTCCTCCGTAGGCAATACAAAAGCACCATAAAGATGCCACAGCTCGCGCAGATGCAGTGCAGGAAGCAGTGGCTCAAAAGCGAGATACGCCTGCTTTTCAGCTATGTCGTACTGATTGATAGCCTCGTTGGTTGCAATCCAGACATCATTGCCGCTTACGCTCATTGAACTGATATGGTCGCCTTCAAGAGCATTTTTTGAGTGGAAGGATTTCCATTCAGGCTCCTTTTCCACTGTGTTGCCCTTTTCATCGGTATATTCTTTTCCTCTTTTGTAACTGATAGCACCCTTATCGGTACCGACCCAGACCATTCCGGAACTCTGTTCTGTAAATGATAATACATGGCTCTGTGGAAACTTGTGCTGTTTCCATGTAACTTCATCATAGATAGTTACTCCATTCTCACCGCCTATCCAGAGCCTTTTATCCGAGTCCATCATAAGAGCTGTGACTTTCAAAGAGAGCAGGCCGTTTGAAGTGTCAAAGACTGTTACTTCTTTACCGTTGATTTTCACCAGCCCCAAATCCGTTCCGGCATAATAGGTCTTTGCCTTCCCAAAGGAAACAGCAGTGATGCCTGATGCTGGAATGCCGGAAAGAGTGTCATAGGTATTCCATTTGCCGGAGCTGAAAACTGCCAGCCCCTTATCGGTTCCCACGGCTATATCTCCATAAGGACCCGGCGCAAGACATGTGATACTGTTTGAAGGGAGGCCATCAAGGATGGTAAAGAGATTCCACTCTGTACCGTTGCAGCGCCACAATCCTTCTTTTGTTCCGATCCACACTCTTTCTGATTCATCGACTATAATTGCTGTCACACTGTCATCAACTGCAATTCTGAATGGGACTTTGAGTTCCTGCAGATCTTTGAGCTCTTTATCTTCCATTGTGAAGACATTGTCAAGCAGGTCAGAAAGGGTATCTGCTCTTGAACTGTCAACACTTCCAGCCAGTACCTTGCGTATTGAAGATGTTGAGCGTTCAAATGAGGGAATCTCAGTTACCCGCCGTGCAAATGCCTTTGACAGAGAATCAGCTTGTTGCGGTGCACTCCTGAGAAACTCCTTCATAAGGAGTTCCTTAACTGCCGCATAGCGTTTCATCCCGATGCCGTTTTCGGTTCTCAGGATCCAGACCGCATCTTTTATAACCTTTTCATCATCGATTTTCAGATATCTGTTTGCGATACTGTTAAGATCGTCATCCTCCTCAATGAGGTATATCTCAGCTGATTCCCAACTCTTACCGTTGAAACGCAGAACGCCTTTATCTGTTCCGGCCCAGATTTTGTCTTTTGGGCCGAATTCCTTCTTTTTTCTTGATGATATGGCTGTAAAAACGTACTCTTTATCAAGCAGATGGGCTTTCCAGGAGTTTGCCTGTGGAGCCTGACCGAGCCCCGCGGGGTTATAGTATGTTGCGCTTACATCATCGGCTAAACCGGTAAATGCCTCACCCATACCCGTGGAACGTGCCCCGGGAGGGAAGATCAGAGTAATGACAGCGGCTTCTCCGACTCCTGCGAAGAGCTCTTTTCCGCCAAACAGCAGGAGAGCTGAAATCAATGCAAAGCGTTTAAATTGATTCTCAATAGATCTCACATTCATACAGATGTACTCCGAGAAACGTTAATTTTAAAAGTTACTTTCCACTCCGGCAACGGCGGGAGCTCTTCCCCCTTGAAAAAAGGAAGCAGGCCCAGTTCAGTTGTATCGCGGAGTTTTTCCTTCCCATGGTGCGGATAAAGACGGCAGGTACAGCCCAGATGGAATGGAGGAATTGTGGCTGGATACTTGAAAATCTCTTCACGGGTCACAAATTGTCCCTTGTTGAAGAATTTTGTGCATTCAGGGCAATCGTCGGGATAAAATTCATAATAATAAAATTCTACACCCTCTTTATCACCCTGTTCTATCAGTTCAAGATTCCTGGCAGTTGACTGCTCCCAATGCTCAAGAATATGTGCTTTATCTTTTTCTGAAAGCAGGTACTTACCCATATCTTCGTTTAAGTGTTCCAGATATTTTCGGATTTCTTCTTTTTCCGGCCGCACCTTCTGCAACTCTTCCTTGGGGCTTCGCCGCACTATAGAATAAATCCCGCTTGCATGTATGACCGGAATCGGAATCTGTTCCTCCTGGGTATCATTTTTACTAAGACCGACTTTGGCTGCTATAATAATCAGTATCAGTAAAAGCAACGATCCGATAATTGCCAATACCATATTTATCCTTCTACCATTGTTAATAAATCAACACAGGCGTCTCTACATGCACTCAACAATTCTCCGGCCGAATCCGGAGCAGGAAACCGTCTCGGCGTTTTCCATCAGACGAGCAAAATCATAGGTGACTTTTTTGGATTCGATTGCTTTTTCAACCCCTTTTATCACCAGATCCGCGGCTTCTGTCCATTTCATATATCTCAACATCATTTCACCTGAAAGGATAACAGATGAGGGGTTGACTTTATCCTGATTTGCATATTTTGGCGCGGTTCCATGGGTAGCCTCAAAAATTGCATGGCCGGTGATGTAATTGATGTTTGCACCGGGAGCTATGCCGATACCACCCACCTGTGCTGCCAGAGCATCGGAGATGTAGTCACCGTTGAGGTTCATTGTAGCCACAACATCAAACTCATCGGCGCGGGTAAGGGACTGCTGGAAGAAGATGTCAGCAATAGCATCTTTGATCAGAATCTGCCCCTCAGATGGTTTTCCCTGACAATCATCCCAGGAAACCACTTTGCCACTGAACTCCTCTTTTGCCAGTTCATACCCCCAGGCCCTGAATGCCCCTTCTGTGAACTTCTGGATATTACCTTTGTGAACCAGCGTGATACTTTTGCGGTGGTTGGCAATTGCATATTCGATAGCTGCCCTGACCAGACGCCTTGATCCGGTTTTGGAAATTGGCTTGATGCCGATACCTGAATCCTCCCGGATATCCCAGTTGTACTCATTTTTCAGGAAGGCCATCAGTTTGGCCACTTTTTCCGATCCCGCCTCAAGCTCTTTACCGGAATAGACATCCTCTGTGTTTTCCCTGAAGATCACCATGTCCACTTTTTCCGGATTCTTTACCGGTGAGGGAACACCCTGGAAATATCTTACAGGTCTGAGGCACACATAGAGGTCAAGAAGCTGACGCAGTGCTACATTAAGAGAACGGATACCACCGCCCACGGGTGTTGTAAGAGGTCCCTTTATCCCCAGAAGATAATCTTTAAAGGCATCGACAGTTTCCTGGGGAAGCCAGCTGCCAGTAGCTTTAAAAGCTTTTTCACCGGCTAAAACTTCTTTCCATTCAATACGTCTTTTTCCATTATAGGCCTTTTTTACAGCCTCTTCGAGCACAAACTTTGACGCGCGCCAGATATCCGGTCCTGTACCGTCACCCTCGATGAAAGGAATAATTACGTTGTCCGGAACATTGAGCTTACCATTAACCATCGAAACTTTGTCTGCCATCATCTCTCCAGAAATCACTGTTAACCTGCTTGAAAATTAAACGGCTTTTACCTGAGCCGCTAAAAAACCCGTAGTTAAAAACTAAAACCCGGGTAGAAATTATCGGTTAATCATGAACCAATCGTACCCTGATCATGCCAGAGCAATCTGCTTCAGCGCCAAACAGCGAGCGGAATAGAAGGTTCAACCTAAAAATATCTTTGTGCCCGCCCTCTCTCCAGTTTTGCCGGTATGAGTCGGGCCAAACAAGTAAAATAGTTCTCCCTCGCCCCAGATTACAAGAGAGGCTATTGACAGCAACTTCTTTTTGAATTTATCTTCTTGTCTATTGCGGGAGTAACTCAATGGTAGAGTGTAACCTTCCCAAGGTTAAGGTTGCGAGTTCGATCCTCGTCTCCCGCTTTATATAACCTTAAGAAAATTAACATCTTATGCTATCCTTCGTAAATTTGGGAATTTACAAATATTGTTAAGGGTTTCCATTTGGTTTCCATCGGCCTTTATTTGGCCTGTCCGGATTGCCGCAAACTTATCTGCTGCTGATACCTTTGCCTCTATTGG
Organism: uncultured Fibrobacter sp.; assembly: GCA_964387115.1. GTDB lineage: Bacteria > Fibrobacterota > Chitinivibrionia > Chitinivibrionales > Chitinispirillaceae > JAAYIG01. The sequence goes on along the minus strand of CAYLVN010000086.1, from coordinate 2,676 downwards.
TACTACATCATAGTGGTTCAGTATGGTTTGCAGGGAAGCCCCGGCAGTATCGGACACAAGCCCCGGATCAAAAACCCGTAACCAGTTTGAGATAGCAGTATGGCGCAATGTCCGGAACATAATCTGGTCTGAAATGTTATACCGTTTCTTAATGCGCCGGA
>CAYLVN010000086.1:0-2505 GCA_964387115.1 uncultured Fibrobacter sp. | reverse complement strand
GCCTGCCCTATAGTATCGTTTTTATAAGGCCTGTATTCGATCGTATTTCCATCAGAATCCTTGACCTCATAGCAGAAGATAAAAGGACATACATCCATTGGTATACTTGCAGACCAGTTAAAATAGGGGAGTAGCACCTCTGGAATAGGCAAGTCTCGCGGTTCACCTGTTTTAGTGTTAAGCAGGTGAATTTTTCGCTGTTTAAGGTCAAGCTGTGTTTTTCTTGCCTTGAACAATTCCAAAATGCGGCATGGGACAAGTTCTTTAAAAAGGATAACTGCAAGATGTCTCTGCGGGATCTCCTTTTTGATTAAATCCAGAATTGAATCGCTCCATACCGTAAGCTTATGCTTTTTCTCCTTGAGTAGCCTAAACTCCTTCAGTGCCTTATTTTCAATTTTGCAGTGGTTGAATGCACTTCTGAGGCGGGAAATGTATGGATTAATTCCGGAAGGTTTAAAAAACTCTTCACCGTTTGGCCTTGCTGGAGTATTGAGCATCTTTTTTACGAAGAAATCAAGGTCATCGGCAGACAGTGCAGACACAACTATTTTCCCGAAATTTACCCTCAATATTTCAATAAGGTGCTTCCCGCTACCCTCTTGATATTGCGCAGAATTTTTATAATGTTCTTGAACATACCTGTTGAGCACATCGGATACTGTAACTACAGTAAATGCGTTTCCGGTATCCGATGTACTCTCCGCTTTCAAAGATCGTTCTTTTTTGGCTTCAAGCAGGCCCCTTTTCAGTGTCGCTCTTACCGCCCTGGCATCATCAATACTGCCAGTTACAACCTTAGAATCCTTATACCGGTTTCCATCAATGCCGACAGTTACCCAATATTTTCGGGTTCCAATGCGATAAATACCAGCTTCAAGCCGTTTTCCCGTAGATTTCAAATTGCCCTCCCCGGAAAACAGGAGAGCGCCGAACGTAACCTTAAAATAATTACCCGCACAGGTTGCCGCTCCTTATGGCCTGTTGTACCTTGAAAGCATCAAACATGGTTTTTCTTGCTGGCCCTTTCACCATTAGGTGCTCAAACCGCTCTGGAAAATGCCGGATAAGTGATTTGCTGTATCCCGTTATACTGCAAAACTCATTGACGTCCATCATACGATTTACGGCAATCATCCCAAAGCCGGAAAGAGACTGCTGTATACCGTGTAGTTCAGTATGGCTCATAATCAAACCCCGCCCCTCTGACTTTCGATAAACATTTCAACAGATTCCGCTTTCCATAGAACGCTTTTCCGGTTTAATCGGGCATCAGCTTTAGGAAAACACCCCTGCCTAACCCACTTTCTGACAGTGCCGGTTTTTACATCCAGCAATTCAGCCACTTCCCGAAGTGATAAATATTTCTTTTCTAACATCTCTTTAAATCCCGCCAAGTATCCTTATGTATCTAAATCAATTTCAAATGTTAAAGTTCTATCTTCAGGGTTCACAATCAATCTTCAACTATCACGGTTTATACTGGTCTATCCTGCTTTGCTTATCCGTAGCCTGTTTTCGCTTCAGGGAAAAGGAAGTTTGCTATTTCTGTAAATTTAGTGACTAAAATACCGAGGCACCCGCCACCTCATTATTAAAGGATTCCCAGGAGTACCTAAGGGGGGGGGAGTCCGGTTCCTTGCCCCCTGCCTTACGCCTTTGGCCTGTCCTGCCTTGATCTCACCTTGAGACATACCCTTGCACCCCTTCACCCTTGCCGCCCGCTATCGGGCTTATATGCGGCCTGTTCCCTCTGCTCTGATTGTTTGTTTCTCTTTAACAAGTGCATACCTTTATAGCCTGCTTCCGATGGTGCATTCCCGTCAAGAACTTTCTTTAACAAATATTCTCTTGATCTCTGCAAACGGTATCCAACCCGTAACAATCCCCCGGTTCCTCTGCCGGATCACCCTGAAGCTGTTCAAGCTCTGCCTGTTCCTGTTCACTGATCAGATTGTCTTCACGTTCGTTCATGACGTACCCCTTTCGATTGGGTTTAAAGTTTAGGATACTCTAAATACCTTCCGGTCATTGGATCATAGTAAAGCTTCACTACTCCCGGATACCCGTAATACCTGAACCGTACTTTCAGAACATGAATGTATGTACACCCTTCATCAAAGTCCCGCTGTACTGTGATCCCGATATCTGCTTTATTTGCCCAATGCTGTGAACCGGATATGTCATAAAGTCCCGGTATGGGTAACGCTCCGTTATCCAGTTTTCTAAGCTTTGTGGGATGAGCGACAATGAAGAAAGCAACATCATTCTTTCTTGCAAACCGTCTGCATCTTGCGAGTGTCGCTCCTATCCAGTCTGTTTCTGATAAGCCGGAAGGTCTTGTGCTTTCAAGTTCATTGAAAGGATCAATCAGGATACCTTGAACAGGATTTACTTGTTGCAAACGTTCGACAGTAAGCAGGATAGTTTCAATGTCGTATGCTTCTTCTGATGCTTCAAATATTACAAAATGATCATTGATAAACCTGACTGCCTGCTCCCGTT
>CAYLVN010000085.1:3202-10381 GCA_964387115.1 uncultured Fibrobacter sp. | reverse complement strand
GAGCTGCTGCTCTCAATATTATCAGAGCGAAAAGACATTCTGCCTCAGCAAAGAGATCCCGGCAGCACAAAACAGGTTTCCGCTGATGCATTCAAAGATGAAACCATCCGCGCCCAGAGTCAATTTTCTCTTCCTGAAAAAAGAGTTCTTCAGGCAGAGATAAAAGAGCTGCAGACACGAATAGAATCTTTACGAAAGAGCATAGAAAACCTGATGCAGGTTCAGGACAGTAAAAGTCCTGAGGTGCGTTTATCAAAAGGAACCGATGTGCTCCAGAAAGCCGTATCTGTTGCACAATGGTTCAATGAGTCTTCTTATGAGAAGCAGGTTAAAACAGATACACCTGTTAAAAACAGTCCATCTGCATCTGCTCTATCCTCGATTCTCGATGAAATAAAAGTTTCACTTGAAAAAAACACCCTGCCGGAGTTTACGAAATCTGAATTTATCAGAGCTTTGCATAAAAATGAGGACACAGCCTCCAGAGCCGACCTTCTGACAAAGTTTCTGGAGAAAACCGGTAATTATCTTGAAAAAGCTTCAGATGTAGCACAGGCTGGAAATAAAAGATCTCCTGATCTTACCGCGGCCGTTATCTCCATTTTATCACAGCAGGAACTTGAGCGTGATATATCAAAACAGGCTACACCCGAAAGTGCAATTAAAGAGAATCCAGATACACAGCCCGATCAGGTTGCTATCGAAAAAGAACTTAAGGCCAGGCTGGAATCACTTAAAAAAGAGATCGATTTTCAACTTAAAGCGTTGGAGAATCAGAGCAGACAGAAACCTCAAGAGAATTTTTCAGACATTTCAAGGACACTTTCCACTCTTCCTGAAAAGCTGGGGAAACTGCTGAGTACATTTGTTTCACAATCTCCCGAAGCATCTCTCGCCGGCAATCTCAGCCAGGCAATCATAGAGGAACTATTATCTGAGAAGTCAGTTTCAGGTTTTTCCAACCTGGCATTGAAGTCTCTTGTTATTCCTGAAGACAGCACCTTGTCACTTAAAATAAAGAATCTTGCATTGACTGCCCTTGGTTCACAGATCAATCCTGGCACTCAATCCCTTCAGGAACTTCTGAACTTCTTAAATGGTAATCTCAAACCGCAGGTTTCTATCTTGTCAGGACTTCTTGATGAAGTGGTAAAGTCGGCTTCAGGTATAAAACCTGACATGCCTCTTTTTTCTTTTATCAAAAAAGAAACATCTGAAACACTGCAGACTTATCTCACAAAAGTCGTTAACTGGTTCGCAGAAAAATCTTCAAATGTTCTAAGGTCTGATTTTTCGGGAATGTCGCAGTTTCCCGCAGAGCAGAAAATTTTTAACGGAAGCACGCCTTCAGGAACAGGACCAGCGCCATCCTTTCCATTTGATAAAGCCGGGCTGATAAAAACTGCATCAGATATTCTTGGCATTCTTCATGGTCTTGAAGAAAGCTTGACCAAAGTACCATTTTCCAGCCGGACACAATTAAAGGATACCACTTTCGATCAGAATCTTTTTACGGATCAGAAGACGACCATAAATGAAAGACAGACCAGGACAGGGTTAAAAACAGCCGAAAACGTTCCCCGGGTGATCGGGCAGAGTGTGATGAAGGCTCTGAGTGAAATCAAAGATCTTTTAAAGAGCACTATACCTGAAACTGCAGCCAGTGAAAAGAGCAGCAATCAGGCATCGGGTTCAGCAGAAAAGAAAACAGGGTCAGCCGGGGATGAGCCTTTACAGAAATTTGTGATAAAATCCAGAAGCGAACTGGCAAACCGCACTGAAAATATTCTCAACAGGGTTTCAGGTGAACTGGAGAATACCTTAAAGCGTGTCAATGAGACATTTGAAAGGTTTTCCGGAACAGCTAAGAAAGGGCAGCCCGGTGCGGCATCTCAGATTCCTGTTCTGATAGAGAAAGCTATCGATGAAATAGTTAAAAATCTGCACGACCTGAAGGATTCTCTTCGAGACAGCTCGTTATCACCGCTGTCTAAAGAAATTGCAAAAGCAGAATTACTGCGGAAATCTGATTCTCCTCTGGAGACATCTCCGGAGAGGGATTTTTCTGGTGAAGCAGAATCGTTCTCAAGTAAAGTACAGATTCGCCAGTCGGTTGAATCGCTTCTTAACCGTCTTGAATCACTTCAGCTTCTTGCCAGACAGACACAGACGCCCTCGGGAGATCAGCAGATCGTTGCCCTGCCTATGAAAATCGGGGGCGAATGGACGGAAGTCAATGTCAGATTTGTCAAGAAAAACCAGGGCCGGGATAAAAAAGGAAACCAGAACCATTTTTCAGTTTATCTAAACGTGTCGCCATCGCAGCTTGGAGCTATTTCGATCCAGATGGAATACGAGCGGAAAAAAAGCCTCTATCTGGATGTAGAATTTGAGAAAAAGGAAACTCGGATCTGGTTCTCAAAAAACAGTGATGATCTGCGGAGATCGCTTGCAAAGCTTGACCTCCCGATGGCTCAGATGGTGATCCACCAGGTAAGGGCAGGGCAGAAAAATGAGACGGTTCAGGAAATTGACGGCGCGATTGATATGAAAGTGTGACCGGAAGATGAAAAAGATGTATGATAGAGAGAGAGCCATAGCGCTCAAATACCGGGATAAGGAAGACAATGCCCCTAAAGTAGTGGCAAAGGGGCAGGGTCTGGTTGCAAAGAAAATAAAGGAAATTGCACTTGCAAACGGCATCCCCGTTCATCAGGACAATGACCTTGTCGAGCTCCTTGCTCAGATCGATATAGACAGGGAGATTCCGCCTGAACTCTATGCTGCTGTTGCTGAAATTCTGAGCTGGATCTATAAGGCAAACAAGGAAATCAGAAAAGGAGCATGAATGAATATCGCAGGTAAATCTTTATTAATACTGGCGGCACTCTATGGGTTCAGCTTTGCCGGTTACGATGTGGTTTTTATGGGATTGCACGGCGAGGGTGCTCCGGCAGTAGAGAAGACCTATGAGCGGCTTCTGCAGGAACAGCTCGCAGTGCTACCGGGAATCAACGCTGTGGATTACATTCAGTCTCAGAAATATGCTCATCTTATCAATTTCAAAGATTACCCGGTTGTCTCAAGTTCAATGGTCGAGGCACTTGAACCGATTGCCAATGAATCAATTCTTTTTATATGGGGGACAGTAAAGGAATACAAGATAACTACCTATCGTAAACTTTTTTTCTGGGTTAAGCTCAAAGGTGAGCTTACAATCGGGCTTAATATGTATAGTCTGGCCAGGCGCAGTTACTCTTATTCCGGAGATGTGAAAGCAGAGACAATCAAATCTAAAGGGATGACAGGATTTGGTTCTATTGAGAAAAATGTGCACATTTCTGCCCTGGACCGGGCAGAAATTCTTGAGAAGCTGGAGAATGAGGCAGTTAAGGGTTCCGTTAAGATGATTTCCGCACTTTGCCGGGCAGGAACATCTAACGCAGAAGAACAGAAGAATGAGGAACCATCAATGTCAGATATTGTTAATACGGGGTTGGATTCCACAGTGATCTCTGATTTGTCCAACGTTCCAGGTATCGAGGCCCCCGGGGTAGAATCCGACAGCGGTTCACTTCAACAGGGCAGGGGTGCAAGTGGATCCGGATCCCGGGATTCAGCCGCAACCATACCGGACACCACCAACAGACAGAGATAAATTTATTATGGACTTTTTGATGATTGTGAACTTTATGTATATTCATTATTTATATATTTCTGATCAACGCCTAAACAGGAGGAACAACGATGGCTGAAATTGGATCATATAAGAATGTATTCGATGATCCAGCCGAGTATAACAAGCTGCACGATTTCATACTGGGTGCCATTCAGGAATTTTCCGATTACCGTAAGGGGAATCTGACTTACGGAGAAATTATGTTTGTGATGGAATGTATCCTGGATAACCTGCGTGGCGGTTCAGAAAAAGACGCGCGTGCAGCCAGAATAAAAGGCCTCAATGAAGCACCCACCTTCACGACACTCCTTTCTATCACGTCCAGACTGGTTGAAACGATGCTGAAAAAGGGTATGATTTCTTCAGGTGAGGAAGCATTTATTTTACATGGTGATGAGTAGGTTTTATTCTTTCATTAAAGGTACCTGTTTCTATGAACCTCAATTTTCCCTATAATGTAGAGCTCCGTTTTCCCGGGGATCTGGAGTACATACCGGCAATCAGGAAGTTTGTTTCAGAGTTGCTGCAGGTTTCCGGATTTTCTCAGAAATTCGCCTACAGATCAGAAATCATAGTTGATGAGATCTGCAACAATGCGGTTTCATACGGATGTACAGGTGAAAACCCGGAGATTGAGCTTATCTGTTCACTTTTCAGTGACAGGATAGAGTTCACGATTAAAGACCAGGGTGGAGATATAATTAATGTAGAGAAGTTGCATGCGGCCCTTAAAACAGCAGATCTGAACAAAGTCGAAGAGATTAATCGGGGTTTGGGCCTGGAAATAGTCCGTATGTTGTCAGAGAGCCTGGACGTAGCGATTGACAAAAACAATCTTACATCCGTACACGTTGTAAGAAGACGCGAAGATATCTGACAGTCACAGCTTTATTTTTAGACAAGAAGCGAGATGATGATGAATATTGAAATCAAGGAAGTTCCGGCTACTCAGAGTGCGGTTATACTGCGATTCTCGGGTGAGTTGAATTCCGAAAGCATCAATAAGATCTGCAGCTCTTTTGAAAAGCTTGAATCAGAGGAAAGAAATTTCGCGATTGCAGATATGGCCGAGGTATCTTTGATCTCTTCTGCTGCGCTCGGTGAGTTTATGGGCGCAAGAAAACGGCTTGTAGAGAAGGGCGGAGACCTGGTTTTTGCTAAAATGCAACTGGATATCAGGACTAAACTGAATCTGATGGGCGCCACAAAGATTTTCCGGGTCTACAGTGATATCCGTTCAGCCCTGAATGCCTACAAATGGCAGGTTGAGCGAAATCCGGAAATAGTGCATTTGAAATTTCCGCCCTACCTTGAGGTGGTACCTCCGCTGCGACAGCTGATCAGCAGAATCGCAAAACTCAAAGGTTACAGCAATAAGGATTCATTCCGGATCGAAACCATAGTTGATGAAGTGTGCAACAATGCAGTTGAACATGGAAAACAGGGTGATGATCAGAATATTAATTTGAAAATGAATATTGATCCCCAAAAGATAGAGCTGGATGTTGTAAATATGAGTGACCCCGAGAAGATGGATTCTCTGAAAGCACTCCTGAAGTCCAGGGACGGCACTCAGGGGGAAAAGCCTGATTCTAAGCGCGGGAGGGGCTTGGCGCTTATAAAGATGCTCACAGATGAATTGACCGTGGATTGCTCCGATAAGGGTACCAGCGTTCATATCAAAAAAGTAAGAGAGGAATAATTTATGGAATCTCAAATCGATCTGGTTTACGAAGATATCCGGGGCAAGGTGAACGCCAAGCTTATCCGTTTTATTGGTGATCTTGATGCTACCAACGTGGAAACTGTCCTGGAGAAAGTCTGCAGCCTTTTTAATGAGGGAATACGTGATCTTGTTGCAGATTTCAAGAAACTCCGTTATGTTAACAGCACTGGTCTGGGGATTCTTCTCCACTTCAGCAAATCCGCCAAAGAAAAAGGGGGAAGTTTTAAAATCGCAAACATCAATGAAAACGTTTACGAGATCATTGAAATTATCGGCGCGACCTCACTGCTTGAGATTTATGACGAGCTTGATGAAGCCATCGCCGCTTTAGAATAACAACTTTTTTCCATCATTGTCCATTGAGGTAATTTCTATGAGAATTTTTCTTGGTTTTCTTTTGATCGTATCTACACTCCTGTTTTGCAGCAAAGAAACTGAAAATGACACACTGGCGACAATAGGCAACAAAAAGGTCAGCCGGGAACAGTACGAAACATTCAGAAAAGTTATCCGGATGTATCCTACATCACTTAACCCCCATTTCCCGGGTCAGCGTTCAATGATTTCTTTCATGCTGGAAACCGATGCTATCTACTCTAAATCAAAAACAAACTTTGCCAAAGGAAGCATCCGTTCAAGTGATGACTGGAAGTGGAAAAAGAGGTACTACCCTGCACAGGTTTACATTCTTGAGACACTTGTTCAGAATCTCGGTGCAACCGAAAAAGAAATTAACGATTATTATCTTAAAAATAAAGAAACTTTCAAGAAAACAGTTGTAGTCGATTCTACAGGCAAGGATTCTTCATATTATGAAGAGATCGCCGCTGTAAAGGGTCAGATTTCCGAAACCCTGTTTCTGGAAAAAAACAAACCCGATTCAGAGTTCCTCTCCAGATTCGATTCTCTTCCTGACCAGAACTCGATTAACAGCGAATGGATTTATACCATCAAATCCAATGTTGCGTCTTATTTCATGAAAAAGATATACCAGGAAAAATACGGAACTCCCTACCCCGATTCTCTTGACCAGATCCTTGGAAACGGGAAAGCAATTACTCCGGAAGACATGGAAGTGATCCTCACATGGATCCCGCAGGAACGTATTTCATACTATGATAACCCGCATGGTAAAAAAGAGCTGGCTGAATGGCTGCTCAAGTGGAAACTCTTCTCTGAGAAAGCAGATGAGATCGGGCTTTCAAAATCCAAAGAGATAAAGTCAATGATGGACTGGGCCTGGAAAATTGATGTAGCAGACCGTTATGTAAACAACAGACTTATTCCAGCCGCACAAGCTTCTGTTAAACTCGATTCTTCCATGCTTATCTACTCAATTTACGATGAGAGAGGTATGACAAGTGCTGACACACAGTCAATCAGCACCAAAGCCGAATCCTTTTACAACTCACAAATCGAAAGTGTTGTCGACAGCCTGATTTTTGAGATCAGGAAAGACGCCAATATTCAATTTACTCAGAACGATCTCAGAGATGATAAAGACAAGAATCCTTCAGATCTGCTCCGTCAAGCCGATTCACTCAGGGATACAGGAAGCGTGGATGAAGCCGAACGGATCTACAGCACACTGACCCGTGACTTTATATTTGTCAGTGAAGGGAAAAAGGCGCTTGCTGAACTCGCAAAGATCCAGATGGAACGCCAGCTTTATTCACAGGCTATTTCAAACTATCGTAAATATCTTCTTCTTGGAGCCGATGAAGCGAAGAAATGCAACACCTTCTTCATGATCGGTTTCATCTATGATGAATAC
>CAYLVN010000085.1:0-3192 GCA_964387115.1 uncultured Fibrobacter sp. | reverse complement strand
CTGGATAGACCGAATCTTGCCGAGGTCAACTACAAATGGGTGCTGAAAAACTCTCCGGACTGCGAACTGGCTGATGATGCAGAGTTTATGATGCTCCACCTTGGCGAACCAATGTCAAGCGTTGAGGAACTGCAGGCGGAAGCTCTCAGACAGGGCAGGAAAGTAGAACCGTTTGAGGAAGATACGATGGAAATGGAACCCACGGTTTCCGAAAACCTCTAAGATCACTACACGGGGCAGGCCGGGAAAGCTTCTGCATCTCTCTTTCCTGCCCCGATTCTCTCCGGAAAACAAAGTCCCTGATAATTGCAGTTCCTGCAGAATGAGGGCGTCAGGACCTTTTCAAAATTTTCAATTTGCTGCGGCACATTCTGCTGGACATCTTTACATAAAGCATACATCTGCTCTGACTGTTCCCTGATCGTATCAAAAAAACCACTCAATGAGTTCTCATCAAACCGGATCTCTAACTCAGCGTATTCAGGATACAGGTAAACTATTTTGGGAAAGATGCGGTCCCATGGAATTCCAAAATTACTGTTTGTAGCTGCAGCATATCCCATCAGCTGACTTCTGTGCTTCATTTCATCTTTTGATCCGGTTTTCCAGTCAAGTATATAGATATCATTATCTACCGGCAGAAGAAAATCCATCTTGCAATACGCCTTAAGCCCGTTGAGCCTGGTCTCGCCAAAGCCCGCTGGTTCTATCATCCAGTTCTTCACACTCCTTACAGCAACCATATAGATCCAGCTGTATGAGGGTCCTTCGATGAAATTTTTCAGGCAGGCTGCAACTTTTTCATGTACTCTGGACATATCGATTGATTCACAATATCCATAGAATTTCTCTATAAAAGTCTTCTCGGCAAAGTACTTTTCAGTCAGGTCCCTTGCGTATTGAAAGAAACGTTCTTCGTCAATATCACTATCGCTTACCTGAAGGCGTTTGAGGAATTTTTCAAGAACATCATGCACCACATTACCTACCTCAAGGGCAACACTTGTAAGCTCCCTCAACTGGGTCATCTTGTAGCGGGGAACATCAGGGACAAATCTGGGATAATAATTGTAGAAATACTGTCGTTTACATTTGTTAAACATTTCAAAGCGGCTGATTGACCATCCAAGGATCGGAGTAAATTCGTAGTTCTGATATTTTAATTCCAAGACGGCTCCCTGTGCCAGGATAAGAAATAGTGCCAATTTGTATTAAAAATAGTGTCTGGCAGCATGTAAGAACCTGTATTGTCATATATGGAATACATTGCCGGTAAAAAACAGTTACAACTATAGAAAAATGGGTGGGATAAAAAGAGTGTCAGGAATGGGAAAATTTTCCTGACATTCAGGTTTTCAGAGTGCTGCGATGAATTCTTGAGAGTCGGTACAGAGTGCCAGTTCTATCTTCAGATTGGTTATATCGTCATCACAGATATATTTTTCACGTTCGCTACTGAGAGATACGGTCTGGAGTTGCGGCAGAGAACAGATCTTTGCATTCTGTACTTTTGTCATTTCCCTGGCCATCTTGTTTACTTTCCGTTCAGGATGAGCGATTCTGTCGAGCATCTTGAGAACCGAGTCATTTGTGGTAGTACTTTTTATAGCATCCACCTGATTCTTTGAAAGCAGGTAGATCTTGTTTTCAAAATACACGATAGGAGAAAAACAGGTCGGACAGTTCAAAATTATCACAGATGCATTTGTGCTGAGGTAAATGTCGGCAACATGACTGCAGTGAGGACACTTAACCGTTAATGTTTTGACCATCTTTCCTCCCGACCGTCTTCTGAAGGCCTTTTCTGTCTGGCATCAGTCCACGGGGCTCTCTGAATTACAGGTTCCTTCATTTAACCTGTTTAAATTGTAACACAAATTGGTAGTAGTGTCAAGAAGGATATTAGCGTGGAAAATGAAAAACAAACAGACCCGGGACAGTTGGAATCATTATTAAAACAGTTCAGACTCTGTTTCAGTAAAGTTTCCAGGAAACTGGAAAAACAGGAGGAAGAGCTCAAAGAAAGCAGCTTGCAGCTCTGGTATCAGCAGATCGGCGATTCACTTCTGGCAATCTCTCCCCCGCTTAAACGGGGCTCCTCAGAAGAGATAATCACCAATATCCACACTAATGCAGAGGAAATGGTTCCACTCAACCCGAAACTGGATTCCAGAGATAATGCCCGGCTTTATTTCAAAAAGGCGAAACGCTCCGGGAAAGGCGAATTGCTAAACCAGAAAAAAGTGGAAATGACCCGTTCTGAAATGCAGTCCTTTCGCGACATCGAAAAGCAGATCGAGGAATACAGCAAAGATCACGATCCGGATTATGCAGATAAACTTCAAAAAAGACTTTCAGAATTTCTTTCAGAATATATCCCCAATCTTGACCGGGTTAAGGAAAAGACCCCCTTCAGGCATTATCAGACCGAGGGGTGGGACATTTACGTCGGGAAAACCGATGATCAAAACGATGAGCTATCTACACGCTTTGCCGCCCCTTCCGATATCTGGTTTCATGTAGCGGGGCATGCAGGTTCTCATGTGATTATCAGGAGAACCAGGGACAAAGAGATGCCTCCTCAGAATATTTTAGAGCAGGCCGCAGCTATTTCTGTCTGGTTCTCAAAAGCAAAGCACTGCACATACACCGAAGTGCATTATACCGAAGCAAGATATGTACATAAACGCAGGGGTGCTCCGGCAGGACAGGTGATGCTGGACAGGTATAAGACAATCAGAGTTTCTCCGAAATCTCCACAGGAATTGTTTAAAGCTCCTTTTTTGGAGTAACCAGAATCCCACACACCTCTTGATGATTCAACCTATTTTTTTATTTACATCAGGAAACGGGGAATTTTTGAGAAACATTCTTGTTTTTTAAGGACAACCATCAAAGAACTATATTGTCTTTATCATTTTTAATAATGGTCATGGTATGAATCTTAAAATTCTTCTTTTTTCTCTACTGATTAATGTTTGTGCATTCGGTGCGCCTACTGTTTTCATCAATGAAGTGATGCCCAGTAATATTGATGCTCTTATAGATGATATAAATGAATTTCCTGATAGCTGGGTTGAACTATATAATGCAGCAGATGCTCCTGTAGACATTAAAGGGTGGTATGTTTCTGATGATATTTCGAATAGACGAAAGTGGAAAATCGATACTACGCTTGTCATTCCAGCAAAA
>CAYLVN010000084.1:3781-10492 GCA_964387115.1 uncultured Fibrobacter sp. | reverse complement strand
TGCAATATCATCATCAATATGGGCGAAATAAATGAGCCATGCTCTCTGGGTCTGACTCCGACTTCAAGTACAACAGTCATGCTTGCCATAGGTGATGCGCTTGCTTTAGTATTGATGGAAAAGAAAAAAATTACAAGACATCAGTATGGTCTCAGACACCATGGAGGGTATCTGGGCCAGAAGGCGCGTCAGACAGTCCTCGGGAAACTCCAGAATATCCCCCGGACCTGAAGTACCTCTCTTTATAGACAGCTAAAAAAGGACTCTTATGGATAAAAGCTGTGATTTTCTGGTTATTGGCAGTGGAATTGCCGGACTCTGTTATGCACTGCATGCCTCTAAATTCGGATCTGTTGTCATGATCACAAAGAAAAAAGACAGCGAGTCCAACACCAATCATGCACAAGGCGGAATCGCATGTGTGCTTGACCCCACAGACAGCTTCGAGAGCCACATAAAAGATACCCTCAATACCGGTAAAGGCCTCAGCAGTGAAGAATCTGTAAGAATCCTGATCGAAGAGGGACCGCTGCGAATTAAAGAACTCATTGACTGGGGCGTACGTTTTTCCCGCTCTGATACAAAGAAAACAAACCCCTACGGGCTTCATCTGGGAAAAGAAGGCGGCCACACTGTAAACAGAATCGTCCACGCAAATGATTTGACCGGAAGAGAAGTAGAGGAAAAGCTCCTGCTGCGGGCCAAAGAGATTCCAAATATTAGAATTCTTGAGCATCATTGTGCCATTGACCTCATTACCAACTATCATTTGTCTAAGAATGCAAATGATGACTTGAAATGCTATGGCGCGTATGTACTTGACTCTATCTCGCGTACAATTTTTTCTGTCAGGTCCAGAATAACCTTCCTGGCCACAGGCGGTACAGGCAGAGTGTATCTGCATACTACAAATCCCGAAATAGCAACCGGTGACGGAATAGCACTGGCATACAGGGCCGGTGCAGATATCGCCAATATGGAATTCATTCAATTCCACCCTACTACACTCTTTCATGAAAAAGCAGAATCATTTCTTATATCAGAAGCACTCAGGGGACACGGAGCCATTCTTCGTAATGCTTCCGGAGAAGAATTCATGGATAAGTACCATCCCATGAAATCCCTTGCTCCCAGAGATGTAGTTGCAAGGGCGATAGACAATGAGATGAAGATATCCGGAGAGCCCTGCGTCTATCTTGATATCCGCCACGCATCGGCTGCACAGACTCGAAAACACTTTCCACATATTTATTCCACATGCAAAAAATTCGGGATTGATATCACAAAAGACCTTATTCCTGTTGTCCCTGCGGCTCACTATCTCTGCGGCGGGGTAAAGGTTGATCTATGGGGTAAAACAAGCATAAAAAATCTTTACGCCAGCGGAGAGGTTTCATGCACTGGAGTACACGGTGCAAACAGACTGGCTTCGAACTCACTTCTTGAAGCTCTGGTTTATTCAAAACGGGCAGCCCAGAATTCCGGTATAAATATAAAAAAGATTCCCCTCACCCCCGCATCATCAATTCCACAATGGGATGACAGCGGAACTACTGATAATGAAGAGTGGATTCTTTTATCACATAATCTTAAAGAGATACAGTCTGTGATGTGGGATTATGTAGGAATTGTAAGATCAGATCTTCGCCTTCATCGGGCCATGCGAAGAATTCAGCTTCTGGAAAAAGAGATCGACAGCTTTTATAAAAGAACCAAAATTTCGCTTAAACTGCTTGAGCTCCGTAACATCGTCACAACAGCCAGGCTTATAGTCTGCTCTGCGCTCAAGAGAAAAGAAAGCAGGGGACTTCACTACACAACCGATTATCCAGAACAGAATGATCGTTACTGGAAGAAAGATACGATCATTACCAGAACGGCCCGTTCATGAATTTGTGGTTTGTTTGTTTCGTTCTGATACTGGTTCTCATTCTGTATTTTTCCATCAGAACATATATGCGCACTTCCGCATTAACGCATGTAAAGATTATACTGATTGCTGTTCGTGTAGCTATCATACTGCTTTTGACAGCCGCATTTTTTGAACCGGAAATACGTTTCAGGAAACTGCTCTCAGGCTCAGAACAGGTGCCTGTTCTGATAGATGCCTCAAGAAGCATGCAACTCTTCAATTCCGACTCTGCGATAAATTCGTTTTTGCTTAATCTGCAGAATCACAGGGTAAATGGTAAAGATTGCTTCTCATTTTACCTTTTTGGCGATTCACTGCGTAAAATTGAAAAAGTGCAGAAGGTCCCTTTCTCTGACAGATCAAGCTTTTTCCCGCAATACCTGCAGCATAAAAATCTGAAAAATACCGGAGACCTTATCATCATCTCTGATGCAAACTGGTCAAACGCAGCATTCTCAGTTGAGCCCTTTTATGATAAGAACATACGATTTGCCCTTCTGCCTCCTCCCGGGAAAAAAGCATTCCTGAAAATTAAAGCACCGGAAACTCTGATTTTGCCTGCGGATTCCTCTATGAGCATTCCTGTTGAACTGGAAGGGGTCATTACCGGAAAAGAAAATCCATCCGTGACTGTTTACGAAAACAGTAAAGCTTTAATACAGAAGACAATCAAGGCTGATAGTGGTTATTTTTCAACGATTGTAAATTTGGTTCTGCCCCCTGCACCGCCAGGCAAACATCTTTACAGAATTGAGGCTTTCAGCAGAAACGATTCAACACGTTCCACTGCCTACCTTCTGCACCATGCCCTTCCTCAAACATTTACCTGGGCACAGGCAGGATCTTCACAACTGCTGGATCGCAGATTTTACACTCTTGCACTGAAGAGACGAGATGATTTCCGGGAATCCAGAAGAAATGAGAAATCAGACCTTGTTTTTCTTTTTAACACCGGCGAACTTGAAGGTGCATTGTCAACACTTAAACCAGACGGCATAATCGTTTTTGCCGGATGCCTTCCCTGCAGCAGCAGATCAGTATCATGGCCTCCTGATGGAATCATCCGAAAAAATAAATCCGGATTTCAACTCTCATCCGGTGATATAAAAACTGAAGACTTTCCACCTCTTTCAGAAATACTTCAGTGCCCCGGATTAAAAGGAACACCTTATTTATCTTTTTTTTCCGACAAATCCGGAAAAAAAGATTCTGTGCAGTTGATATTCAGCACAAACTTCAAAAACAAAAATGCTCTGGTCATCGCTTCACGTGACATCTGGAAATGGGATTTCTGGCCCATGTCGGTCTCCCGTCAGGAAGAAGAGCCTTTTCTTTTTTCCGATCACCTGATCACCGTCTTAAAAGAGATGCTTTTAGCCAATCTCTCCGACCGTTATTTCGCCTGGCCGCAACACCTTAACAACCCTGAATCTGTCAGGTTCGCGCTCTCCTTTCCTTCCGAGATTCCGGTCTCCTCATCGCTTAAGATCTCATTTCAGTTCTCTGATCTTTTCGGCAAACCTGTAAAAGATACATCCTTCAGCATCATTAACACCGGCTCTGCAAAACAGTATGCCGCTTTACAGCCACTGGAACCAGGTGTTTATCTTTTTTCATCAAGTGTTTCATTTGAGAAAAAAACACTTTCCTTCAAAGATTCCCTGTATATTGAACCTGACAGAAGTGAGTTCATGGTAACAGGCCAGAACACTGCAGTACTGAAGGAGTTCGGAAGAGAAATAGACCTCAATGACAGTTCTGCAATCGCTGAAGTATTTAGTAATCGTACAATCAATACGGATGCTGCAGTGAACAGTTTTCGTATCACAAGATCATGGCTTCTTCTGATAGCGATCTTTTTATTACTGCTTACAGAGTGGGGTTACAAAAGATTTTCCGGAATGGATTGAAGATTACCTGACTTATGCACCCCGATCAGGGCGAATTGCGCTTATACCTTGTGCAAAAAGGCTTTCACAAAAATCTTGCTGTACCAACGGTGTGGTGCACCTGCGATTTGTTCAACCCTTTCTGCTACAAAGTATAAACGCACTTCGTCTCTTCCCGGATGCATAAGACTGGTATTACTCGTAAATAGAAATGATGTTGTAGTTCTTCATTTTCAAATACAATGTCTTTGGATTAATTCCCAGCAGGTTTGCAGCTTTGCCTCTGTGGCCATTGACTAATCCCAGCACATGAATAATATGCTGGCGCTCAATTTCACTGAGGCTTAAATGTTCCGGCTCCGGTTCTGTCATCGATACAGGGTGTTGAGCTGCATTTTCGACTTTTTTAACTTTTAAAAATGAAAGATCATGGGATGTCACAGAGTTTTGAGAGGTAAGGATACAGGTGCGTTCTATAACATTTTTAAGCTCACGCACATTTCCAGGCCAGTCATATGCCTTCAGGATTTCCATTGCGCTCTTGTCTATTTCCTTGTGATTACCCAGGGATTTGATGAAATTATTAACCAGCAGCGTAATATCTTCAATACGATCCCGTAAAGGCGGGACTGTAACAGAAAGCACATTGAGGCGGTAGAAGAGGTCTGCGCGGAATTGACCTTTTTCCACCAATACTTCAAGGGGCTGGTTTGTAGCACAGATAATCCTCACGTTAAGAGATATATCTTTTGTTCCCCCGACACGCCTGATTTCGCCTGTTTCCAGAAACCTAAGAAGCTTTGCCTGGAAATGAACCGGTATCTCCCCCACTTCATCAAGAAAAAGTGTCCCGCCGTCAGCTATTTCCGCAAGACCCCGTTTCTGAGTTTTAGCGTCGGTGAATGCTCCTTTTTCATATCCAAAGAGTTCGCTTTCAAGCAGTGTTTCTGAAAAAGAGGCACAGTTGATAGCTATGAACGGTTTATCTTTCTGCATACTCTGGTCATGAATTGAACGTGCGACAAGTTCTTTACCAGTACCGCTTTCCCCCAGAACAAGAACCGTTGATTGAGACGGGGCAATTCTGGAGATCATTGACTGCAATTCCAGCATCACTTTACTCTTGCCGATCAGCTTACCGCCATAGCCGCTCTTTTTGAGCTCATCACGCAGGATTCTCAGGTCCAGCAGAGAACGCTGGTGCTCAATCGCGCGTTCTATCTGAATCAACAGTTCCCCGAGTGAATAGGGTTTACGCACATATTCAAATGCCCCAAGTTTCATGCACTCTATTGCACTCTCAAGCGTGGCATTTCCGGTAAGAATAATGACTTCAGATGGAATATTATCCAGTTTTATATTCCTTAGAACTTCAATGCCGTTTGTGCTTGGCATAATTATGTCCAGCAAAACCACATGAAACAATCCTTCACGAAGCATCTGCATGGCAGAAATGCCATCTGCTGCGACTTCGACGCTGTAACCCGCTCTTGAAAGCTCGTTGCTTAACAAAAGACGCAGCGAGGATTCATCATCAACTACAAGAATTCTGCCCTTGCTCATCGGGAATAATCCTTCTCGAATGGAATCACAAGATTGACCTTTGTTCCTTTCTTACTTTCACTTATGATATCAATGGATCCGTTGCAGTCCTCCATGATTTTGTGACAGATCGCCAGACCCATTCCTGCTCCCCCTCCGATATCTTTGGTCGTGAAAAAAGGATCAAATATTTTGGAGAGTACATCGGGTTTGATTCCAGGGCCATTATCAGAGATCTGAACAGAATATAGTCTGGATGGATCGTGGGATACAGAAGGTGATATGCTTACCTCGCACCCGGAAGGACAGAAATCGATACAGTTGGAGATTAAATTTACAAACACCTGACCCAGTTTAAGCGAATCAGCTCTGACTATCACATTGTCCGGAACCTCATTTGATATGCTTATACCTGTTTTATCAGCCTTTGGTTGAATCAGTTTGAGTGCATTTTCAATGCAGTCGCGCAATATTACATTTGTTGTCTGAATTCCGCTCTCTCGGGCAAACCTGGTCAAGACTTCAACAGTGTCCCTGCAGCGCAGTGCTTCAGAGTTAATTATCTGCAGATATTGATTAAGCTCGACTTCATCAATTGCCTCTTTCATCTTTATTCTGTCTATTAGCGCACTTGAGAACCCAAGAATTGCTGTAAGAGGATTGTTGAGCTCATGGGCAACACCTGAGGCCAGCGTGCCAATAGAGGCAAGCCTTGCTGAACGATAGAGCTGTTTTCTTGCAAGTTTCTGTTCATCTTCGAGTCGAAGCTGTTGAGTGATGTCCTCCATCGATATTACAACAGATAAGCCGGTCTCATCATCTCCAACATACACTGCATTCATTTTCACCATTATAGTTGGTGCGCCTGAAATTCCGGTCAGGCGAAATTTTTTCTGCTGAACCGAAGCCGATCCGTCCCTGGAAAGAGAACTTAAGAAACTTTCCAGCGACAGGCGATCCTCCCGGAAAATGTTGATGATACTCCTGCCAACAACATCTTCCTTTTTCAGTCCGAATGTATCACAGAAAGATCTGTTACAGTCAATAACATTGTTGGATGAATCGACTGTTATGTACATGCTTGGAAAATTCTCGTAAAGACACTTGTATCTGGAAGTCGATGACAATAACTGGTTTTGAAGTTTCCGGATCCTTAAGAGAGATTTTATTCTTGCCAGAAGCTCTTCACCAGAAAATGGCTTGGTAATATAATCATCGGCGTACATCAGCCCGGCTACTTTATCCTTATTTTCCGATAATGCAGTCAGCAATATAACAGGAAGAAATCTTGTTCCTGATATCATTTTAATCTGGCTTGTTACAGTAAGGCCATTGATGTCGGACATGACAATGTCAAGCAGCACAAGA
>CAYLVN010000084.1:0-3771 GCA_964387115.1 uncultured Fibrobacter sp. | reverse complement strand
CGACGGTGCCTTTTTTCACAGTTTTCAATGCATCCTGGCCGCAATCACAGCTAACACATCTGAACCCTGCATTTAATAAGAGATCTTTTAGAAATGCGGTTGTGTTCAGATCATCATCTACGATCAGGATCGTTTCCCCGCCAGAGGTCTCATTACTTGATAACAGCATGCATCTTCTCCTTCAAGTCAGCCAGGGCTTTACCACGATGACTGATTGAATTCTTTACACGGGAATCTAATTGAGCGAATGTACAGTCGAATCCATCAGGTATGAATAACGGATCATATCCGAATCCGGCACTTCCCTGAGGTGAAAGACCGATTCTGCCCCTGCATACTCCTTCTGAAAAGATGTACCTGTCTTTACCAGTAACAACAACCATAACACATTTAAAACGTGCCTGCCGTTTTTCAAGTGGAACACCACTGAGCGCAGAGAGCAGCTTTCTGTTGTTAGCTTCAGTATTGCAGCTTTCTCCTGCATATCTTGCGCTTTTTACCCCTGGAGCCCCTCCCAGACAATCAACTTCAAGCCCGGAGTCATCGGCCAGAGTCCACAATCCACAGTGATCAAAAACATATCTGGCCTTTATAAGCGCATTTTCCAGAAACGTTGATCCATTTTCTTCTATTTCCGGAATAGAATCAAAAAGTTCACTGATCGGAATAACTTCAACCGGTTCATCTCTGAGAATTTCCCTGATTTCCGATAGTTTCCCTTTATTTCCTGTAGCTGCCGCTAATTTTCTCACAGATCAACCTGCCACTATGTTAACCAGTTTGCCGGGAACAACTATCACCTTGCGGATAGTTGTGTTAACAGTATACTGTTTGACCTTCTCCAGTGCCAGAGCCGCTTCTTTAAGCTGTTCCTGGCTGGCCTCCCGGGGTGCCGTGAACTCGGCTCTCAATTTGCCGTTTATCTGCACTACAATTGTAATATTCTCTTCAAGAGTAAGCGCTTCATCCCATGATGGCCAGTTTGACTGAATAATGAATCCGCTCTCCCCCATTTTCTCCCAGAGTTCATCTCCGATATGGGGTGCAAATGGAGAAACCAGCTTTATAAGAGTAATTACATCCTCTCTGGCAACTCCTTTTTCTGTTACTTCATTCATGAATTCCATCATGGCAGCAACAGCTGTATTGAATTTCATGCTTTCAATATCGTTTGTTACCTTTTTAATCAGACGGTGTCTTGCTCTGAGATTCGCTTCAGGAGAAGATGCTTTTGATTGGTCAAATTCCGTTGCCATACGCCATAGACGGCGCAGAAAACGGCTGCAGCCCTCGATCGCACGCGGATCCCATGGCTTTGGAAGCTCAAATTCACCCATGAACATTTCGTAAAGCCGCAGCGTATCAGCTCCATATTTTGCCACAACATCATCGGGATTGACACCGTTGAGCTTTGATTTAGCCATCTTCTCGATCTCCATGCTCAGCTTCTCGCCGGTAGAGATAAGATACGGTTCACCACTCCGGAACTCAATTTCAGAAAGTTCGTGATATTTCCCGAAACTGTCCCGGTAGGTTGAAGCCAGTACTGTGCCTTGATGACGAAGCTTTTTAAACGGTTCCTTTGTTGATACATATCCAAGGTCATAAAGGACCTTGTGCCAGAACCGTGAATAGAGCAGATGAAGCACAGCATGTTCTGCGCCACCAATGTATAGATCCACATTCATCCACTGTTTCTGCAATTCTTTTGACCAGGCTTCTTTATCATTGCAGGGATCAAGATACCTCAGATAATACCAGCACGATCCTGCCCATTGAGGCATGGTGTTGGTTTCCCGCTTTGCCGGTCCCCCACATTGAGGACATGATGTGTTCAGCCATTCTGTAATTTTCGCCAGAGGAGATTCACCTGTTCCGGAAGGCTCGTAACGCTCGACTTCAGGCAATGTTACCGGAAGCTGGTCTTCGGGCACTGCTACAGCACCGCATTTGGGACAGTGCACAATTGGAATTGGTTCACCCCAGTAACGCTGACGGGAAAACACCCAGTCCCTCAGGCGGTAACTCACTGCAGCCTTCCCTTTTCCTGTTTTCTCAAGCCTCTCTGTTATGGTCCGCTTTGCCTCGGCAGTGGTCAAATTATCCAGGTCCCCGGAATTGATACTTATACCTTCTTCCGTAAAGGCCTGACCTGGAGGTGTTTCACCCTCAAGCGGCTTTACAACCTGTATAATGGGGAGATTGAATTTACTTGCGAATTCATAATCGCGCTGATCATGGGCCGGGACAGCCATAATTGCACCGGTCCCGTAAGTAGCCAGAACATAATCGGCGATCCAGACAGGAATTTGTGTGTTATTAACCGGGTTTATTGCATAGGAACCGGTAAATGCCCCGGTTTTTTCTTTCGACAACTCAGTCCTCTCAAGGTCACTTTTCCGCCTTGCCGCAGCCTGGTATTCCCGTATGGCAGAGATGTTCTGAGGGGTTGTTAATTTGTCAACAAGCGGATGTTCCGGAGAAAGCACAACATATGTGGCGCCATACAGTGTATCGGGTCTTGTTGTATATACCTTTATCTGCTCATTCGATGCTGCCCCTGTTGCAACGGTAAAGATAACTTCGGCCCCCTCAGATCTTCCTATCCAGTTGCGCTGCATCGCAAGTGTAGATTCAGGCCAGTCAACTTCTGAAAGATCCTCTAAGAGACGGTCTGCGTATTTAGTTATTCTGAGAATCCACTGACGCAGATCTTTCCTTTCAACAACAGTGCCGCACCTCTCGCATTTTCCCCCGGTCACTTCCTCATTTGCAAGCCCGGTTTTGCATGATGGACACCAGTTAATCGGCATCACGCCTTCATACGCCAGTCCCATTTTGTAAAGCTGAAGGAATATCCACTGGGTCCATTTATAGTACCGTGGGTCGGTAGTGTTGACTTCCCGATCCCAGTCATATGCAAATCCCACAGAGTTTATCTGTCTCTTGAAATTGCCGATTGCTTTATCGGTTGTGATCCTGGGGTGAATTCCCGTCTTTATGGCAAAGTTTTCGGCTGGAAGTCCAAATGCATCCCAGCCCATCGGATGAAGCACGTTCCATCCCTGCATCCGCTTAAATCTTGTTATGATATCTGTTGCAGTATATCCTTCACAATGACCGACATGAAGCCCGGAACCAGACGGGTAAGGGAACATGTCAAGCGCATAGTATTTGGGTTTTGATGGATCGAAAACTGCTTTGTGAAGTTTTTCCTCTCTCCATCTATTCTGCCATTTCGGTTCAATTTCCAACGGGTCGTAATTGCTCATTTCAACACCTTCCAATTGTATTATTCTTATTAGTAAGCTTCAGCAGTCCAGATTTTTCTGGAAATATTCGATAGTTTTGCACAGTCCCTTTTCAAGTTCGACAGCAGGTTTCCAGTTGAGCTTTTCCATGGCCAATGAAATATCAGGCTGCCTCTGCCTGGGATCATCTGAAGGAAGAGGCTTGAATACAATTTTCGATTTGCTGCCAGTCAGTTTTACTATTTTTTCAGCAAGTTCACCTATTGTAAACTCAGAAGGGTTTCCTATATTTACCGGTCCAATAAAGTCCTCTGTGTTCATCAACCTGATCATGCCTTCAATCAAATCATCAACATAACAGAACGAACGAGTCTGCTCTCCATCTCCGTAAATCGTAATATCTTCCCCTTTTATGGCCTGCACGATGAAATTTGATACAACTCTGCCATCACCGGGGTGCATACGTGGACCGTATGTGTTAAAAATGCGCATTACCCTGATATCAACTTTGTTCATACGG
>CAYLVN010000083.1:6313-10494 GCA_964387115.1 uncultured Fibrobacter sp. | reverse complement strand
CGGTTTTGATTTTTCCCACTCCAATTTTTCTGGATCAGATTTCAAGAGTTGCCACATGTCCGGTGTCAATTTCAGTTTCTGCAACCTGAGCGGTGCCAAATTTCAGGAATGCGACATCCGGGGCACCAACTTTCAGCATGCAGTCATAGGGGGTGTGACCATGGTGATCGCCAGGATCGCCGGAATCCCCCTTGGAAACCTCAACCACACCTATTTCCGTTCATCGGTACTGATGGGGTCGGATTTCTCATTTGCAAAAATCGAAAAAGCAGATTTTGTGGATGCCGATCTTCAGAACTGTATCTTCGACAATGCCTTCCTCAGGGAATGCGAGCTGGGCAGGTCATGTATCTCCAAGGCAAACTTCGCAAACTCAGAAATCCAGAGCTGTGATTTCAGCCGATGCACAGGAAAGAGATTTTCTGCATCAAAATGCAGCTTTCTCAACTGCGCTTTTCCGGGCTCTGATCTGACAGGCGCAGATTTTCTGAACTGTGAATTCAATAACTGCCTTTTAACAGAGACTGTCATAAACGAATCAAAATTCAGGCATGTGCGTTTCATCGACTGCGATTTCTCCCTCTGTCATGGACAGAACTCTGAGATGCTCTGCAATAACTACAGAAGAGTAGCTTTTGACAAAGCGCTCCTCGATAAGTCTCACTGGGAAGACTGTACGTTTGCACAAACTACATTTAGACAGGCATTCATGGGTGATGCAAGAGTAAAGGGTACCTGCCGGAGTTTAGATTTTGCCGGATGTACCGGAAAATTTCAGACCGGGGATGAAAAATGAGCTCTGATGCCGATGAGAGGATTGTTTCCGGGGCATCCAGGGATCCAGATGAGGAGCAGATGGATGCTGCGCTTCGTCCGGAACGTTTCAGTGATTTTGTGGGGCAGGATTCAATAAAGGAAAACCTCTCCATCTTTGTAGAGGCCACCAGACGCAGAAACGAAGCCTTGGATCATATTTTATTCTGCGGCCCTCCGGGACTGGGTAAAACAACTCTTTCCAGAATTCTTGCCAATGAACTGGGGGTAGGTATTCATACCACTTCAGGGCCGGTTCTGGAGAAAAAAGGTGACCTCGCCGGAAATCTTACTAATCTGGCAGAGCGGGACATATTGTTTATAGATGAAATTCACCGTCTCAACAGGGTTGTCGAAGAGACACTCTATCCTGCAATGGAGGATTATGTCTTCGATATAATGATAGGTGAGGGTCCATCAGCACGCTCTATCAGACTTAATCTCAAGCCCTTTACTCTTGTAGGTGCCACTACCAGAGCAGGAATGCTGACATCACCGATGCATGCCAGGTTCGGGTATGTCTGCAGGCTTAATTATTACGAACCGCTACAGTTACAGACCATTATTTTAAGGTCCGCCGGGATACTGGGAATCCAGTGTCAGGAGAGCGCGGCACTTGAGCTTGGAAAAAGAGCAAGGGGCACTCCCAGAATCGCCAACAGGCTCCTGAGGCGATGCAGGGATGTTGCGCAGGTAAAGGGTGACGGGACTATTACCAGATCTATCGTTGATAAAACACTTTCGATGCTTGGAGTGGATCAATCGGGACTTGATGAAATGGACAGGACCATCCTTTTGTCCATAATCGAACATTACGGGGGAGGTCCGGTCGGGATCAGCACTCTGGCGGTGGTTGTAGGAGAAGAACCAGACACCATCGAAGAGGTGTACGAGCCATTTCTGATTCAGTCCGGTTTTCTCAAGAGAACACCGCGGGGCAGGGAAGTGACTCAGAAGTCCTATCAGTATTTCAATCTCAAGGCTCCCTCGCAGATTTCTCAACAGAACTTGTTTTAAACCGGCAGGTCCGGGTACATAAGGAGTGCACGATGAACTGGATAGATGTAGGAAGGTTTCTGGTTGTTGCCGGTACAATCATTCTTGTGCTGGGTTTGTTTTTCATGCTTTCCGATAAACTTCCCCTGGGAAAGCTTCCCGGGGATCTGCAGTTAGGCAGCGGCCGCTTCAAGGTCTATATCCCGGTTGCCACATCGATTCTTATAAGTATAGTACTTACGCTGGTGATAAACTTCTTCTCCCGCAGATAGGTTTTAAGCCATGGAACTGAAACGTCTGTCAATTATTGTGAGAGGACGGGTTCAGGGGGTGGGGTTCAGGTATTATACCGAAGATGCCGCACTCTATCTGGGCCTTACCGGCTGGGTGAGAAATACCTGGAGCGGTGAGGTGGAGATTGAGGCTCAGGGCACCCCCGATATGCTTGAGCAGTTCCTGGACCGTCTCAAAGAGGGCCCACCTCTGGCTCATGTCGCTAACATACTTCAAAGTGAAATCCCCGTTGTTGATGGAGAAAAGAATTTCCTGACCAGGTACTGACCTCAGACTTAACGCATTTTTTCATAGATACACAATTGAGCCAAGCATCCTGCACACATATAATATGATCAAGGAGCGTGCTATTCTTTTGTTTTTGTGATCATTTGACTCAATATCTAATTTAGTGAGAACAAGGAGTTTTCAATGCGTCTCCATTTCCCGATTCTCGCGATTTCTATTGCTGCGGTAATTTTCTCATCCTGTGACATCAACCCCATCGACCACCACGGCAGGACCGTGCTGGAGGGAACATGGCGGGGCTATGAAATTTCCGATACTACGGCTGTGGTGCAGCTTGATATCAGCGGAATCAATTACAATTACACCATAGGGAATGTCAAATACTATGCAGGGACCTTTGCGCTCGATGATTCGGTAATTCCCCATCACATGGATGCCTACGTTTCCAGCAGCGTAAATGCGCAGTATGTCGGCGAGACCGCTCTTTCCATCTATCAGTTAACTGCCGATACATTGCTTATTGCCGGGAACGAGCCCGGGGTCGCTACCCGGCCTTCATCATTTCTGCCATCGACAGGCACGGCGATTTTCCGGCTGACGCGTGTGTCTCGGTTTCAGAGGTATAACGGGGATACAATTTCTCTCACGGTTAACGGGCCGGAGACGCCGCTGAACCTGGGTCCTTCTGATACGGTGTGGGTAAGTTTTCAGGCTGTGGAAGGGACTATCTACCGGTTCCCCATATCAGGGTCCAGACGCCTTACTACAGGGCTGGTCGTAGACACTTTAGGACGCCTTGGTTCTACTGTCTACCTTTATGATAATTTCAGGTGGACTGGTCAGAAAACGGCAAAATACTATATCCAGATTACCACCGATTCGGCGTATGTTGACACTGACACTTTCTCTATAGGGGTACACTCTCTGCCGGCGCAGATGAGTGGAGAGGAAGGCAGTTTTTTGTGCTGGAACAATTTTCATCTGGCTCGGTTTGACGCGTCGTCGGGGGCTTTGACCAGGATAGGAAATTCCAAGGACTTTTTCCCCATTCTCCAGTATGGTTCCGATGGAACGCTGTATGGAGTATGCTCCGATCTCTGTGTCATCGATCCTGTTGCGGACAAGATAACGGTCATCGGAAATTTTGTTCACAACGGCAGATATTTACAGATGGGTTCCGGGGCGATCTCCGGGAACGACGTACTCTATGTCAGGCCGCTCTCCTCGGATTCGATCTTCACGGTAGACCTGTCAACGGCCGAATTAACCTTTGTTTGTAGCTCAAAGTCAAACGGCGACTTTGCAATCGATACCCGGAACAATCTGTACATAGCTCATATTGCGCTGAGCCGGGTCGATCTGTCTACTTTCGCCGAAACATCCATCGGAAGTTTAAGGAAAACGCAGCGGAACATTGCCTTTACCAGCGCATCTCAGCTCATGGGTATGGGTTACGATTCCCTCTACACAATCGATGTGAATAATGCCACTGTGAAGTCGCGGCTTATCCTGGGAGACAGTAATATCGACTGTTTCGTAAAAGAGCGTCCGCCGGTTAAAATGCTCGCCAGGAAAAGGGTCGGCACCGTTCCTCATCGGACAATGGAGGAACTTGAGGCTATGCGGAAACGGCACCTGGAGGCGCGCCCCAGAGAGGTCCCTTCAAATCAGTGAAACTGAAGTCCAGTTAATCCCTCTTAAAAAAACTGTAACGACTAAAAGCTTGTTTGCATGTGGTAAAGTAAATGTAAGACACGGTCGAGGGCGACCGTTCCACACATATCTTCATTACAGACACATTGGCCAATTTTTCTGTTCGGGGTTGGCATCAGAATCGGTATCGGAATCGA
>CAYLVN010000083.1:0-6303 GCA_964387115.1 uncultured Fibrobacter sp. | reverse complement strand
TTCTTATACTGATCTTCCGGCATCTTTTTTGCACCTTTCTGAAACCAGGAGGTGTCATCATATGTCCAGGGGAAAAAAAGGTCTTAAGATATCTCTTTATGTGCTTATCTGTGAGGCGGCAGGGCTCACTGGCGGTGCGTTTACCGCTAATGCCATTCCCGAATGGTACTCACGGCTCAATAAACCCTCCTTTAACCCCCCATCGTGGATTTTCGGCCCTGCCTGGACCGTTCTTTACGCCCTTATGGGTATTGCGGCATTTCTGGTTTCAGAAAAGAGGGTAGCGGGCCACAGAAGAGCTCTTATTCTTTTTGCTGTGCAGCTATTCCTAAACTTCTTGTGGACTATACTTTTCTTTGGCTTGAGGTCGCCTCTGGCCGCTTTCATGGAGATAGTTCTTCTCCTTACTGCCATTATTCTGACATTTGCAGTTTTCTGGCCTATCTCCCGCAAAGCCGCACTCCTCCTTATCCCTTATATTTTGTGGGTCAGCTTTGCATCTGTGCTTAATTTCACGATCTGGAAACTTAACCATTGAGCCAATCTGACAAGGGAGGATTATGCCTGCCACTCACGAACAGATAAAAGAAGATATCCTTAACAACCTTTCCAGAGATTCAAGGATCGATCATGCAAAAATAAAAGTCGAGGTAACCGATCACACTGTGGTTCTGTCCGGAGAGGTAAAGTCGTATACGGCAAGAGAGGCTGCCGAGACGGACAGCTGGTCTGTTAAGGGGGTGAGTGCTGTGGAGAATAACCTAAGAGTAAAGTTCCCTGTCAGTTATTTGCAGCCCTCCGATACCGTGGTCAAGGCAAATGTTGAGAGGCTTGTTTCCTGGGACCCCGATCTTTACCTTGAGAGAATAGAGGTCTTTGTAGAGAATGGAAAGGTGATTCTTGAGGGGTCCGTTGGACAGTACTGGAAAAAATTCAGAGTTGAGCAACTGGCTCGCGGCAGCGGGGCTGTCAGTGATGTCGTAAATAAGCTGGTTGTCGATCTGACAGAAAAGATCTCCGATGAAAAGATCGGTCAGGATATAACATTCCTCCTTGGTCAAAATCCTGCTGTTGATGTAAGCAAAATTACCGTAGAAATCAAAAATGGAAATGTGGTCCTCTATGGCACTGTACTCAACCGCACGGGATACGATATAGCGGAAAATATTGTCCGGTACACCCAGGGCGTGGTCTCGGTTGAAAACAGACTGACCATCGCTTCCTCCTGAATTCACAGCTCTTTAACCTGAAAATCGCAGCTGGATGAGGCAAAAAATCGTAATCTGTTGAGCGCTAAGGCTTTCAGGTTTCTTGATCTTATCACCTTCTTGATAAGTCCTGCAACGCCTTCAAGACTTATCATCCCGACATCTGACGGTTTTTTGCCCTCCCAATCTGCGACTTTTAGGTTGAAATGTACCCCGACTAAATGCGATTTTTCCTTAGACGAATAAACTAAGGAATTATCTCATGAATTTTAAAAAACCAGCTTTAATACTTACTCTGTTACTTCTTTCTTCTATTCCAGTCTTATCTCAGGAGACCGACACTTTGACCGCGCAGCTCTGTTCACATCCGGAACAGATTTATACGAAACCCAGCAGCACTTACAGAATTGACTACTGGATGGGTGAGACGATGCTTAACATGCGCACGACTAAAGGATTCCTCTATAATAATGGCGTAAGCCGTCCCTTTCTTCAGAAGTATACGGCTCTTAAAGTGACCGGCTACTCTCTGGCTATAGCAGGCGCAGGGCTGATAATCACCAATGTCGCACTCGAAAAGCCCGGATTCTCACCTGTAGCTATCGCAGGGTACGCATCGATTGTCTGCGGACTCACAGCCACTTTCTCTGCAAATGGAAAGTTCAGGATGGCGGTTTACCAGTACAATCGGAATATCTGCGGGAAAAAATAGGTAAAGAGGTAAGAGGAACGGGAACATAAGCGCTAACTTAAAGCTTAATAAAAAGATCTTTGTTTTAATAATTACTTTTCATGAAGGCATCCTCTTCTAAAAACTCTATATTCAATAGATGTTTCGGTTGTTGGGGGCTCCCTCTTCAAAAAATCTTATTGTTATTGTTGTCAATACAAAGATAGCGTATATGGTGTCATCGATCCGGAGCCGCAGCGGTTTTGCCGGTGGGATTCATATTGCTTCTCATGTATGGGGTCCACACGGTGATCCGGTTACGCCCCAGATGTTTCGATCTGTAAAGGGCCTGATCAGCTTTTTCTATAAGGCTGTTTGTGGTTTCGGTTCCACTGGACAAAGGGGCGATTCCCACACTGATCGTGACGGAAAGATACTGGCTGTTGCAGGATATGACGGTCTCGGCAACGGCTTTCCTGAGTCGTTCGGCTACTTCACGGGCAATATGAACCGGTGTTTCAGGAAGCAAAACGACAAACTCTTCACCACCATACCTGCCAATAAGGTCGATATTTCTGAATAACTGGCGACAGAGATTTGATATGGCTATTAATACCCGGTCCCCTGAAGTGTGTCCGTAAGTATCATTTACCGATTTGAAATGATCGATATCAAACATCAGAGCCGAAAGTGGATGCCTGTAGCGGATTGCACGATTGAGTTCGTGAGCGGCCGCTTCGAAAAAATGTCGATGATTGAATAATCCGGTAAGAGAGTCGGTTTCAGCTTTCTTCCGGGCCGTCTCAAGAAGACGAGTGTTTCTGATGGTCATCGCGGCCTGCTGTGCAAACATCGTGAAAAGGTTCAGATCTGCCCATGTAAACTTATGCGACCTGTTTGACTCTACAATCATCAGTACCCCGACCAGATTGCCGCCGGCTATAAGCGGTGCAGCCATAACACTCTGCCAGCGATCTGAATGGTGAACAGAAGAGAAACTTTCTCCTGCACCGAAGCCGTGACGCACGGCAGGTTCACGGTTCTGTGCGACAACTCCCAGCAAATCCTGGCCTAAAGGTATTCTGACTCCTTTACGGTTGCATCGGTTGTGGACAGCCACTATCACGATCTCGTTTCTTTTGCGGTCATACAGGCCAAGCTCACTTCCTTCAGCTTTAAGAAGAGAAACTGAGCGTACCAGTATAGATTCCAGAAGTCTGTCCGTGTGATGCTCTGTGAGCATGTCAGTCAGATTCGCCCTCAGCGCATCAAGCTCCGCAGCTCGCTCCTCAGCCTTTTTCCGGGCTTCACTTTCCGCTTCCTTCATTCTGTTAAGGTGCCCGAAGAGGATACCGTATGGGTTGACAAACCCGGTTGTGATAATCGCTCTGTAAAGAAAATACCAGCTTGTCAGCCGCAGAAAATGACCTGATAGTAAAAGTGGCTGGCTGTCAAAGGAAACCAGCATAAGAAGTCCCGATACCATATTGATAAGGGCATACCATGATAAAAGCCGGACAAGTCCGGGCCCGGGTTTGTTACGCCAATGGTGAAGAAAGAGTATCGCGCAAAGAAACATCGCTGTGGTCCAGAGTTCAACAATAACCGGAAACCGCGGAAGGTAACCCATAAAACTTCCGCCGAAAATGAGCAGGCAGAGAGATGCACCCGCAAGCAGATAGAGTGCGCTTATTGTATTTGTTTTGATGTTTCTGTTTGCAAAGAAAACGGAGGCCAGAAGTGAACCGCTTTCAACCAGACGTGCCGTGGCCAGAAATTGAAACGAAAGCTGCTCTGTGGCTCCTTGAAAAATATTTATTCCTTCACACGCCAGAGAATGGCACAACTGAAGGAAACCGGTAAACAGGCAGGAGATTCCGATTAAAAAAAGAAATCTGCTCTCAAGGTAGGGCCTTGCATTCCATACAAAGAGAAAGAGTGACCAAACTGTCACAATACCGATCATCTCGATAATTGTATGGGCCAGGAGAAAATTATACCCGGCTGTCAGCCAGAGAACTGCGAAGAAAAGAGAAAATCGGGCAACTTTCCAGACAATCTGCCTTCTCATTACGATCTCTTCTATTCCCGAAAGTAAAACTTTCCAAAGGGCCGGTAAATCAGTTTGCAGTTAAACGATTTACTTCTCTGGAGGGAATAAAGTGCAAAGAGAATGCCACTGAAAGAGAGGGCTTCAGGGCGCTTGTGGCAGTAAATATATCCCGCTTACATTTCCCCGGTAGAGTCCGATACCGTTTTTTACAAGAAGGTATTTATTAACTGAAAAGAGTGGAATCTCTTTGATCTCAGCCAGTCGTATACTCTCTTGCTCCTGATCATCAAACCACATTGCAGCCGCACGCAGTTTCTCGCTTTTACTGACCGTGATTTTTTCTGTCACCCAGCCCACAGCGCAGTCATACCCTTTGGACACAAGCATCCTTTCATATTCAAGCTGATCGGCGGGGATCAATGTGCAGGGAACCTTTACACGGCTCAGGCAGGCAAGAATCCTCTCTGCGATGATCTTTGATACCGGATCGTCTTTTCTGAATAGAATCCGTTGTTGTTCCAGACCCGATATTTCAGAAACTTCAGAAGTGTGCTCAATATCCAGCAGAGAATCTGTTTCGAGCGCAGAAATGAGATTCCCTTCTGCTTTCACGAAATTTTTCAGCAGATCCGAGGCATCGACCTGTTCTCTCAGCACTCTGCCCAGACTGCTTTTGCAGACAGCCAGAAAATAGCGGTCCTGGGGGATCCTTATCAAAGTTGTTTTCTGGGCCAGATTGCCCCTGGCGTACTCTATATCGCTCAATGAAGTAAGCACTACCGCATCGTATTTATTCAGCGAAAAGGAGAGAATCGGGTTTGAATCGCCGCCTCTGCGCACAATCAACTTGTCCAGAAATGCGGTTCTCTTTGGGGTGGAGATGGTGTTTGGAAGCAGCACAAGCGCATCCTTCTCCTCACTGTCGATAAAGTAGCGCCCCAGCCTGAGATCCGAACCAAGCAGTCTCGATGTGGTGAGTCGGTGGACCGCATTGGAATCGGGCTGAGTTAAACGCAGAGTAATCGTGAATTCATCTGTTGCCCCGAACCCGCGAATGATTGCCTCTTTGCCTTCGATAAACTCCCTTACCCCCTGAACCCTGTAGAATACAGCCATTCCCTCAGAGGGGTGATGCCTGATAAAATTTGTCCACTGTTCGATTATGTCCAGAGCAGAAAATATCTTGTTCTTTCCATTCAGGATTCGTCCATTCAAGCGCAGTGTAATCCTTCCACGGGAAGAATCTGCAACAGACAGAAAACCGGGGGAATTATCTGTTCCAAAGGGAAAAATATCGAGAAGAGATGAAAATGTGGGGTCAATTCCGCTGCGGTGCAGGTAAAGTTTTACGATTCCACCTGTAGCAGGGGTAATCGAGTCGATCGTTTCAAGTGCGGAATCGCCAATTGTTGATTCAACAGTTTCCTGGATGATCTCTTCGATAAAATGGGATCTCTCAAGAGGAGTAAGTGAACCCGGTTCTGAACCTTGTTCCGGCAGAATTTTTACCAGCACAACCTTGTGGTCCTGGCCTTTAGAGACAGTGGCGAAAGGGTAGTTTTGCAGAAACTCACGAAAAGAGAACAGAAAAGCATCTCTGCCCTGGTTGTCGGGAAAATCAACAATATATGAGATCGTATCACCCTGCACCGTTCTGATTGTCGGCCTTGCAGGTTCTACATTTTCCTTTACGATAACCCGCGGAGTACAACTCATTGCCATAAAAACTGTCAAACAACAAAATATCCAGATCCGTATCACCGATTCTCCTTTGAGTAACAATGGGGTGGAACATATAAAAATACGCTCCAATCAGTGCATAGTCCAATTTTAATGCTGTAAAATGTTAACCGATGGTTCGTGTTTCGTAATTTTCAACCCGTAATTCATCAGGGTACCTCTGAAAATCGATCGAGTCAGTGCCTGTGGGGAAAAACTCCGGTTGCAATTCCCGCACATAATTTCTCATATAGAGTCACGATGTCATATTGATCAAAACAGCTTCTTGAATAAACAGGGGTAAATAGAGTAGTTTTATAAGTTGTTCTCATATTTGCTTTAACTTGACAAACAGCTTAGAAATATCTTGATTTTACCCGAAAAGAACCGCGGGATCCAAATCCGCGTACATTGGACAAAATGGCAAAAAAATCACCGCTTAAAATAGTGCTGATAATATTTGTTTCCCTGATCGGACTTGTCGCAGCAGGATCGTACCCGGCCTTTCTTCTTGTTAAGTACGCCTTCAACCGTCATTTTCTTCTCTGGGGAGAAAAGCTTGTCGATCTCGAGAAACGGGGACTTCTGTCCAAGGAGTTCGGGGCGGGGTGGCAGGATGTACTTGCCGATCAGGCGATGAGCAATGAGGCTGC
>CAYLVN010000082.1:0-10592 GCA_964387115.1 uncultured Fibrobacter sp. | reverse complement strand
TTGGCAACATCGCCTCAAACCGGATACGCGGCGCAGCACCCAATAAAATTCAATTTGTAATATTTATAGGTTGATAGTCACAAGTTGCAAGTCAGAAGTTAAGAGTAAGAGTAAGAGTAAGATAAGCATTACAAAGGATACATTTTTCCCAAGCCCTTGAAATAGCATGATTCTACTCTTTGACGCCATTTTATAACGGCATAAGATTCGTGACTGGATTACAGAGAGGTTACTTACGTCAATTTCGCGCTTTTCGCGTTTAAAAAAAATCCGCGCAGCTTTTCACTTTCCGTGTTGCAGGTACTCTGTCAACTCCTGCGGAGTCTTGATCAGCAGGTCGGCTCCCTCAGCAATCAGCTCCTCTCTGCTCCTGAAACCCCACAGCGCCCCGACTGCAAACATCCCTGCACCTGTGGCTGTCATCATATCGATTCCTGAATCTCCGAGGTAGATAATTTGTTCTGCAGGAACCATAAGCTGTTCTGAGATGAAGATGGCCGAGGAAGGATCTGGCTTTGATGGAAATTTTCCGCCACCGATTATAATATCAAAAATGTTTGCACCAAAAAAATGGATCACCGATTCAACGGTAAATTCGTGCGGTTTATTGGAGAGAACAGCGAGTTTAAAATTCATTTCCCTGAGCGATAAAAGCATATCAGTAATTCCATCATAGGGCATGGTTTTATTTGCCCACCTTGATGCGTATGTTTCTTTCATGGCAGAAAGGCATTTATCTATAACAGCTTCCGTCCGGCTCTCTTCAGGAAGGGTCTTGCGGACCAGAACTCTCATGCCCCCACCGACAAACATCTTATAGCTCTGGACCGGATGCTGCGGAAAGCCCATCTCCAAAAGCACCTGGTTCATTGATTCTGCGATATCCTGCAATGTATCAAGCAACGTTCCGTCAAGATCAAAAACCGCAGCCATGAATTTGTTCATTTTTTTTCCTTATAGCCAAGATTTTTAAGTCCGCCGATCTCACGCTCCGTCAACCGGCGAAGTTCCCCGCCGGGAAGATCCTGTAGCCGAAGAGTGCCAAACTGCACTCTCCTGAGCCTGCTCACCAGAACCCCCAGCCCCTCAAACATCCTGCGAACCTGCCGGTTCTTGCCCTCAAAAAGATCAACCTGGTACCAGCATTGACTGCCACCGCTTTCAATCTCCACCTGACGGACATCTGCGGCATGAAGAACCTGCCCTTCAGACTCTATACCCTCTTTCATCCTGGAGATCTCATCTGAGGTAAGTTTACGATTGACCTTTACCTGATACACTTTTTTGATCCCGAACCTTGGATGAGTCAGCGCATGTATGAGATCCCCGTCATTTGTAAGAAGAAGAAGCCCCTCAGAGTTAAAATCCAGCCTTCCTGCATAATTCAGATGACCGGCATCTTCACCCTTCTGCTTTAGTGCATCATAGATTGTCGGGCGCCCTTCAGGGTCATTCCTTGTTACCATCAGACCCCGGGGTTTATTAAATGCAAAGTATTCGAGTTTCCTGAGAGGTTTTACCTCTTTGCCATGGTATTCCACTTTATCTATACCGGGGCGGACATGTACCCCCATTCCACTTACTTTCTGCCCATTAATAAAAACATTTCCGGAAGCAATAAGCTCATCTGCCTTGCGCCTGGATCCCAGCCCGCACTGCGCCAGATAACGGTTCAGCCTGATTTCTCCCGATGGTTCATTTTCCATTTTTCCCGCCCTTGCAGAAAATATCAGAAAGATCCCCGGCTACCCTGATCTTGCGCTTTAGTGACTTTGAAATTCTTGCCGAAGAATAGCCGTCAAGAGTATGGCCGGCATAGTTGAACATCACTCCAGGAAGAACAACGGTGCGGAATGTCATGTCAGGATCCGCCTCTTTTACAGTTCGCATGATATCCTTTGCGGATAACAAACCGGCAACTGTAACTGTCTCCCCCATATATTTATTGACTACTGGAACAAGCCTCAAAAATCGGCTCTGTTCGGCTCCTGCTTCCTTAATGATCTTTTCCAGAAATGGAGCTGCTGAAACAGAAGAGAGAATGAGTCTTTTCTCTTTCAGGAGAACTCCTGATCTTACAGCTCTCTTAATCCCTTTCCATTCATCAAGCAGCTGCCGTACCAGACCTACCCCATTCTCTATCTGAGGATAATCTTCATAATATTGCTTGTCTGGTATGGCCAGACCCGCTTTTATGAAAAACTCATCGGCAATAAACAGTTTTCTTATGCCATCCGATTCTGCCTGTTTATCACTTATCTGCTGCATCTCCCTGCAAACAGCCTCAGCTGAAGAGAGATCAAAACCAGCGAGAGGAACTTTACGGTAGCGTGTAAGCCCTACCGGGACAACGGCAATAGAGCGCAGGGAATTTCCAAGCGCAAGAAGATCCCGGACTGTCTTCTTCAGAACCGCACCATCGTTATAACCCCTGCATACTACTATCTGCGTGTGAAATCCTATCCCCAGCTTTTTTAGCAGTTTAAGCTGGTCAAGTATGGGAGGGGCACGTCTGTTCCCCAGCATCCTGTTTCGTACATCCGTATCTGTAGCATGCACCGAAACGTAAAGCGGCGAAATTCCAAGTGTAGCCAGTTTCTCCAGGTCCTCTTTTCTGGCGCCGCTTAAAGTGACATAATTTCCGTTTAAAAATGAATACTTGAAGTCTTCATCTTTAATATAAAGGCCTCTGCGAAGCCCGGGGGGCATCTGATCGATAAAGCAGAAGATACAGCGGTTGCAGCACCTGTTGATGGGATTTTCATAAAAGTCCAGATCAAGAAAGTCTCCCTCTTTTCTCTCTACCTGAAAAACGCGTCTTCTGCCCTGGCGAAGTGCATGAATTTCCAGAAAGGAATCCGCCGCATAAAAGCGGAAATCCAGCTCATCTGTGATTTGTGAACCATTTATCTGAACCACCAGATCCCCACGCCTCAACCCTGATTTATAGAAGGGGGACTTAAGAGGTATTTTTCTCAGTTTTGCTCCACGAATATTCAATTTTTCTCAATTCCTCTGATGATCTACCACCGGACTGATTCACACGGATAACAAGTTTTACGGTTCTATTATAGTTTTAGTTATTAATTTTTCCAAATGAATATTCATATAATTAAACAGCATTCTTCCTTGTTATTATCCCAAAAGTCGCCGATGGGGATGATAAGGCTTGAAGGCGTCACAGGTCTTATCGACAAGATGATAAGATCAAGAACGCCTGAAAGCCTTAGCGCTCAACAGGTTACGGTTTATTGCCTAATCCAGCTGCGATTTTTAGGTTTAAAGAGAATCTGACATGTAGAAAGTCTTGCCCATGACGGTCTTCCGGACACGGCCCCTACCAAATTCTTATGCTTTTATTGAAATCTGAGAATGAAGTCAAAAGGGTTGGATCTTCCAGAAAAGGTTACTGGAAAGTAATAGAAAAGCATTAAAGAGTATAAAAAAGAAATTTAAAAATTATTAGGACAGAAAAAAAATCACATGAACAGATCTTTAATTTTTGTCCATGTAGTGGGATTCTTGCGGATATAAAGTTGTTTGTTCAGGGGCCTGATATCTTTAACGGACAAAGAACTTGCAATAGTAGGCTGAACCTGTGAACTCTTCTGAGATGCGGTATCAGGCTGCTGTGCAAAAGAAACTGCAACAACCAACAAAACAGAGATCAGCAGCTTCTGGAAGATATACATTAGCATTTCTCCTTAACGGATATTTTATTCACTTTCATATAATATAGGGTATAAAAGGAAAAAAATCAACTTTTTTTTAAAATATTACACGATCACTTTATGAGGAGAATTTCATCGAGCTTAATAGAATACAAAAGATCCTTTATCTCCTCATCTGCTCCGACTACCTGAATACCCACCTCCTTTTCTTTAGTCATTCTGTACATGTTCATTATCAAAGAGATGGCCCGGGTGTCCATATATTTGCAGTTGGTGAAATCCAGAGTGATCCTTTTTACATCAAGCGACTCTACCCTGTTCACAAAATCCTCAAAGAAACCAAACTGGGGTTCAGATGGCGCAAACACCAGTTCAAGACCGATAACATAATTACCATCATTATCATGAGAAATCAAAAAACTCATTTTCCTGCCCTTAAGCAATGTCTAAATCAACACATTCAATTCTATAGCTTAAGTGCGGAAAAAACAACATCTTTATTTAGTAGGAAACACTCATCAAGGCAGGGGATCTTTTACCCGAGTACTTCAAGCACCTTGTCACGTATCTCACTGAAATTAACCGGCTTATGGATAACCTCATGAATTCCGTCTAATTTCAGAAGACTGGACTCAAGTTCACCTTTCCAGCCTGTAACCATGAAGAATCTCGTATCGGGACAATGGTTTTTTACGAAACGGGCTACACCCCGCCCCCCCATCGTCCTTACACAAAGAGACGCAAAAACCGCATGGAATTTGTCTTTCTGAAGTTTCTCCAACCCGTTTTCCGCTGTCTCAGCAATAACTACCTCACAGCCCAGCCGGATCAGAGATCTGCGTAATACCTCAGTCAACTCAGAATCATCATCAACTATTAATACCTGAAACATGGCAGTCATAGGGGGTTAGATTTAGCAAATTTCAAGCCAAACAAAGGAACTGTTTCTGGGCTATTTTTAAAACATCACTTCCGAAAACCCCACCCCAAATATCCTTAACCAGGTAATTATTCCCGAACAAGGAATAATTGCCTAAACACTTTCCTGAACCATCAAGGGTTTATTGAGGCTTTCACAACCATTATAATACTGAATCACCATGCATTCGGTTTTTTTCCCGGGCTCCAGATTAATTATCATCCGGTCCATAAGACGCCTTACCAGCAAAAACCCTTTTCCATGCTCTTCCACCGCAAAACCATCCCTGCCGGTATCCAGCCATTTCAGCACATCCCTCTTCCTCAGTTTCCCTATGGGATCCACTACTGAAACTCCCAGTTTTTCATTATCATGGACCCAGCTCATTCTGGCAGAACAATCCGTTTTAACATCAGAATACTTCAGCCAACACTCTCTTGAGAGACCGGAAAGATTTAACATGGCATGGAAAAAAGCATTTGAAATCAGCTCATCAAGGACAATATCCAGAAAAATGCTTTTTTTCCCCGGACAAGCCTTTATTATTTCAGAACAGATCTCCTTTGCCTGAGCATAACTCTTTATTGACGCACTCTCAGGCTGCATAGCTGGAAAATAGTAAGAAAAACCCGGATTTGAACCGCCGATAATCGAACGCAAATATGAAACGGTCTCCCTGAAATCCTCATCGATTCCATCCACTAACACACTACCGATATTAAACATGCGAACCAGAGGGATAAACCGGTCTACTTCAGCACTGGTCAGGATCACATGCTCTGTCCCGGGGTGATCAGTCGCAATGGCTTCAAAATACCTGAGATCACTCTCAGATGGAGAATCGGCTAATCCTGATATGATCAGATCTGGATGCTCAATAGAAGCAATGCGGATAGCTTCGTCAGGATCCGCCGCATAAATCAATCTCTGATCACTGCTGTTAAGCAGATCTTTGAAAGCATCCAGCCTGCTCACAGCAGACATCTGAAGAAGAACACACTTCATGGTTTTCCTTCAAAACTCCAACTTTTCCGGTTACTAATCGTAATTCCACCGGTTAATATAAATAAGGCGCAGAGTATCATTACCTAACTTATATACCCGGGACTCAGGGCAAATTGCACCGTCCCTTGTACATGAAGATTTTCACAAACGCTGACTTACCACCAGTGTGGTGTACTGTGATTCGTTCAAGCCTTTCAGCTCCAGGGTCCAATGCACTTTATCCCTCCCGACTACATTAATCAGGTATTTACTGCGTTCCATGTGAAAATAAAGGACCCCTCGCATTCTTAATACAGTTATGCTATAATCAATATTTACGGACATTTACGGCTTTGTGTATACATTATTATTCTGAAGGGGAATCTTATGCCCAGCACTGTTAACCTGATATTTTTCAGTTTAGTCGGATTAACTTTCATCTTGTTGTTCGTACAGTGGGCCTCACTCTCTTCTCTTTCATCCAGAATAAGAGATCTTGAACAGGAAGTCGATAAAAAGGCACAGGAATTTGACTCTTTACGCAGAGAGAGGCAAAACGAGGCCAGACAGCCTCTCAATAAAATACCAGAGCTCAAGCAAAACAGCTTCAATGAACCAGAACCGGTTACTGGATCAGGATCTCAACTGTCAGGATTTCAGGAGACATTTGCCCAGGATAAAGGAATAAATTTTCCTGAACTATCCCATCCCTCTTCAGAACCACAGGAGCAGTCCCTGGAAGAACACCTGCAGATTGTCAGGCCAACTCTTGATGACCACTCTGAATATGACATAATCCCTGTTGTATCCAGAAATTCCGAAGTCCCGGCTTCTCCGTCTGATCCCGATCCAAACCCACAGGAGACATTCGATGATTCAGAACCGTTCAAGGTTGTAAGA
The DNA here is from genome assembly GCA_964387115.1 of uncultured Fibrobacter sp. Classification (GTDB taxonomy): domain Bacteria; phylum Fibrobacterota; class Chitinivibrionia; order Chitinivibrionales; family Chitinispirillaceae; genus JAAYIG01. The sequence goes on along the minus strand of CAYLVN010000082.1, from coordinate 4,118 downwards.
GCTGTAAACGGCATATTCACCGATATCGATCTTACTGACCGGGAGCAGTTCGAAAAAACACACCCTGCAGATGATGCCAGCCATGTGAATGTCAAATCTGAGAACAGCCCCTTTCCGGATAGTTTCAGGGAAGGCATCCCGGATAGTACAGGTTCAAACGACACTGTACCTGTACAGGATCTTTTCTCATCGGGTAATGATGAACCCCGGGAAAATGAACCGGAACAGCCTCACCCGGAAAAGCCATCATTCTTTGCAGATCTGTACAACGAACCGGACAGGAGCTCCGCCCTTGAAGAGATTGAAATTCAAACACCTTATCATACATCGAGTATTAACATCTCTGATTCCGAACCAGAACAACTGTCTTCTAAGCAGAAACAGACCTCTCAATCTGCACCGGATCTAAAAAATACCAGTTCAGCAGATCCGGAAGATTCCCCAACAGAGCTGCTGAAAGTAATAAGTAAAACCAAAAACAAGGGTTCAAAGACCGCGGTTTCATCAACACTGCCGCTTTACTCTGATGCAGCCCGTGATGCCGATTTTACAAGATTGTGCAAAATGCTTTCCAGCATAGTCTCAACCAGCAAAAGGCCGGATATAAAGATCGATTTCGCCGGAATTCAGTTCATTTACGACAAAGAGCTGGAATACCTCCAGAAAATTTACCATATTGTAAATAATCAGGGCGGAAGCCTGTCTTTTATTAACTGCAGCCCTGAACTGAGCGGCTTCCTGAGCAGCAGCCCTGTTCTTTTATCCTTAATCAGTAAGAATAAAGCATGATTACCCTTGGAATTGAATCGTCCTGTGATGAAACATCAATAGCAGTTCTACATGATACAGAAATCGTAGTAAACCATATCTACTCTCAAGTCGAACATGTCTGTTTCGGGGGAGTGGTACCAGAGATCGCTTCACGTGCACACCTTGAGAAAATCGACCGCCTCGCAACAGCTGCCCTGAATGAGGCATCACTCAGTTTACGTGATATAGATCTCCTTGCGGTCACAGACTGCCCCGGCCTGGCAGGAGCCCTTTTAGTGGGGGTAAGCTTTGCTCTAGGAATTCACAATGGATGGAACATCCCTGTTACAGGAGTAAACCATCTGGAGGGCCACATCTTCTCCTCAATGCTTGAAAATCCCGGACTCAGTTTCCCATTCCTTGCTCTGGTGGTATCCGGCGGACACACCGCGATCTACAAGGTAATGGAGATCGGGTGTTACGAATGTCTGGGGCAGACTGTCGATGACGCAGCAGGGGAAGCATTTGACAAAGTTGGAAAGATGCTGGGGTTTGCATATCCGGCCGGAAGAGCGATCGAACAGGAAGCAGCCGCATCCCCCGAGGATGCTTCGGGGATAAGATTCCCGATAGCAAAGGTAAACGGCAACCCGTTTGACTTCAGCTTCTCGGGGCTTAAGACCGCTGTCAAATACTTCCTGAGTAATAAAGACCCGGATTATATAAGGGAAAACAGGCCTTCGATCTGCAGAGCATTCCAGAAAGCGGTCGCTGACTCTCTTATGTCAAAACTGTCGGCAGCCTCTCATAAGACCGGCATCAAAGATGCAGCACTGGTCGGCGGAGTTGCCTGCAACGGAGAAATCAGGCGCCAGATGAAGATACTTTTCGGTGACAGAGCACACTTCCCGAGACCGGGTCTGTGCACCGATAACGCAGCCATGATTGCCCTGGCCGGGTATAAACGCAGTCTGAAGAATCTTACCCGTTTCCCCCGTATGGAACCTTCCAAAGGACTGTAAAGGAGCGCTCTTATGTCATTTTTTATTCTTGCCTGCCTGTCTTTCTTCTCCACAATCTTCCTTATTATGCTCTCGGTTCAACTGATCCGGATGGAAAAGATGATAATCGACACAACAGAGCTTGTCGAGGCACAGGTAGAGGTCCTTTACGGGAAATTTTAATTTTTACAAAATGGAATAGCGCCTGAGATAGAAGAACACCACCTCAACAGTGACCTTCACGATACTTATTACCGGTATCACAAGAATCATCCCTATCACTCCGGCAAGCTGCCCTCCTGTGGCTACACCGATTATCACTATCAGCGGATGCAGATTAACGCTCTTTCCGACTGCTATCGGGTAAACAAATGTTCCCTCCAGAAACTGTACAATCACAAATACGACTGCAATCTTGACAAACCCGATCACAGACAACCCCTCCGGGCTCACTACCAGAACAAAAAAAGCGGGAATAAACCCTATTACCGGCCCCAGATAGGGAATCAGGTTCCCCAGTCCGGCGATGATTCCAATTACAATGCTGTATGGAAGGCCGATTAAACTCAGGCCAATCGATGTCATTATTCCTACGGCAAGCGCATCGATGAGTTGTCCTCTGATAAAGCACTGAACCGAATCAGCGATTCTGCTGAACAGGAGCACAAACATTTCAAAATACCTGTTCGGTGTCAACCGCAACACAGCCTTCTTTATCAGATAGCCATCAGCAAGAAAAAAGAAAGTAAACACCGGTATGAGCGTCAGAAGTGACACTATGTAAAGCAGATTGCCTGCAATAGCCGGAATCGATTTCAGCATGGCCCCGGTGCTGCCGACAAGTTTATCTTTAATCAATTGGTAAAAATCGGGGACTGTGAGCGCAGGAAACTTTGCGGCTATCACATCGCGGATACTGCTCAGACTTCTCTGCAGAAAATTTTCGTACTGAGGCAGATTCTTCGCCAGATTCCTTCCCTCGCTGATAAGCCCCGGAACAACAAAGAACGCAGCAACAGCAACCAGCGCGCCTGTTACAGCGAAAATAAGTGTTATAACCAGAAGCCGGTTAATGCCTCTTGCCTCGATATGATTTACAAGAGGCTGAAACAGAAAAGCAAGAAGTATGGAGACTGCAAGCGGAATTGCAAGTACCTTCACCGAATAGATCACTGCAACTGCGACAAAAAGCAGCAGCACAAAAAAGCTGTACCGGATTATGCGACTTGAAACAGGAGTGTTAGAGCTCATCTATTCAGCGCCACTTTTTATCAGATTCAGCTCGTTTTGAACCCTCTCAAGATTATCATTTGCCTTTATAAGACGGCTGCAGACAATTCTGGATAAGTTTACCAGAATGCGGCTCCCCAGCCTGGGGTCCCTCTCCATAATATTGCCCAGGTCAGGTTTAGAGAACCCGTAAAGCACCGTTTCTGTTGTAGTAACCGCAGAAGCGCTCCTGCTGATGTCATCAAGGAGTGCCAGCTCTCCAAAGAAACTGCGCTCGCCTATAAGCGCAAGACGGAGCCCCCCGTCGCTCGAAGAGACCTTTTTCTCAATCGAAACCTCGCCTTTCTTGACAATATACATACCGGCACCGGGTTCCCCTTCGTTAAACACAATTTCCCCGGCCCTGTACCTGCGCTCATGAAGAACTCTCTCGATCTGCACGAGATTTCTTGTGGAGATATTCTCAAAAACCGTAAGCGATTTCAGTAGCTCGACAGTGCTCTTTGATTCTGCTGATTGAGGAAAGAAAAAGGACCAGACCGGATTATCCATTAGATATTCCTTCAGCCCTGCATTGAGGAGTCTTCTTCAGGGCAATTTTCAGGATTGTATTCAGTAGTATTCTCAGATGAACAGTCGGGGCACTCTCTGGCCCCTGAAAAGGAGGCGGCAAAGACGTTTCCGCATTTTTTACAGAACATAAAACGCATTGTAGGATACTTGTTTTCATTGATCATCTTGTGTACCCGTCCTCTAAATTACAAATCACCAAACATGGCATCCACATAGGATCTGGGATCAAAATCCTGGAGATCGTCAAGCCCCTCTCCTACGCCGATTTTCTTTACAGGAACCTTGAACTGCCTGGTCATGGATATCGCCACACCGCCCTTTGCCGTACCATCAAGCTTGGTGACGATAAGGCCTGTCAGACCCAGCGCATCATTGAAAACTTTAACCTGCCTGAGCGCGTTCTGCCCCGTAGTGGCATCGATTACCAGAAGAATTTCGTTGGGGGCATGGGGCGTGTTGCGCTTTATCACCCTTACAATCTTGTCAAGCTCGTTCATCAGGTTGACTTTTGTATGCAGTCTTCCCGCGGTGTCTAAAATAAGCACATCTGTGTTTCTGGCCTTA
>CAYLVN010000081.1:0-10620 GCA_964387115.1 uncultured Fibrobacter sp. | reverse complement strand
CTTTTTTCAAAACACCCGCCGAACCATTGCATGGAAGAAAAATAATTTCTATATTATATTTCTTTATTAATACCCACTCTCAAAGGAAACAGCATGCAAATGACGGTTGAGGTCCTTCTTCTGGCGGTTGCCTGTGGAATTACACTTCTTGCATATATGATTGCAATTAATGCTCACGGTCCTACACGCCTCAGTCTGTCTTATTTTCTTGCCACCGTAATGCTTGCAGGAACAGTCTGGGGGATAGTTCAGTATGTAAATACTGATCTTGACGCCAGGAAAATGGAAGAGTTTAAAAAACTGGAAGCAGAAAAGCAGATCGCTGAACAACGGGTTCAGCTTCAGGAACAGGCTTTAAAGGCAAATAAGGAGAGAATGAGTTATATCACGAAGTTAAATTCTCTGATCTCTCTTGGTGCCGGCCATGCTTCATCTATGATTAATAGTGACCTTCAGGACAGAAGTATCGATCTTGATGCTCTTATCCGCAGAGCTTCTGAGACAAAGAAAAATGTCGAGCTTCTGAAAAAAGATTTTGAAAAGTTGATCACAAGTGACTCCCTTTTCCCAGAGCCCACATCTTTGATTAAAGGAGCAGTCGTTGCATTGTCAGAGGCTTCATATTATTACCGATCCTATTATTATTCCGAAGATTCTGATCAGGAGGAGCTGAGGGAGAAGATTCTACGGCAGAAGGCCAGACTCGCTTACGACCAATTTCAAAAAGCTAACTCTCTGATCGCAACAGCTGGAAATTGATTTTTTTTTTCCGAATGATCAGCCTGTGGACTGGTTTAGAGCAGAAAATGTTCTCTAAACTTGAAAATACCACAGAGAGGTATTATTTTGTAGGACTTTAAAAACCTGAATAAAGATCTGCAATTCTTTTCGGGATATCCGGAATCGTGTGGTAAATCGGGATTTTTAAGGAATGTAATATGAAAATTGATGTTCGCAACACTCCGGAAGGGCATTCAGAAGTCACCTGTGATTCTGATCTGGAATCAGTTAAGGCAGATTTGCCTGCTTTTTCCGATAAGGTCAAGTGCCGTGCGGAAATTGATCGTTGCGGACCGCAGATTTTTTTACATGTCTGGTACAGCGGCATATTTACATTTGATTGTTCCAGGTGTCTGGAAGAATTTAAAATGCCGTTGAGCGGGGAGCTTCGTCTGGTGCTTAAAGAGCAGCCGGGAAGAAGCGGGCCCTCGTCGGGTGATGATACCGTTGACTTTTATTTTGACAGTCAGGATGATGTTGTTGATATCAGCCCGGCAATTTACGATGAGATAATGATCAGTGTTCCCATAAAGCCTCTCTGTTCTGAAGAATGTAAAGGGATCAGGATTGAGGGGACAAAAAACGGGGAGGATCAGACAAAAGAGAAAGAGATCGATCCCCGGTGGGAAGCGTTAATGCGTTTGAAGAAGAAATAATCAATACAATAGTATTATATGCAGCAGATCATAATAAGGAGGAAACATGGCTGTTCCTAAAAAACATCACACCAGGACTCGTCGCGACAGGCGTCGCAGTCACCTGGCATTAAAGCCCGCAAAGCCGGTTTTGTGTTCACATTGCAAGCAGCCCAAAACGGCGCATCGTGTTTGTCCCAACTGTGGTTATTATGCCGGAATGGAAGTAAGGCCACCGGAAGAATAATCGATAGTCAAGGCAAGGGTTACCAGATCAAAACAAATGGATAATATTCGCCTCGCTATCGATGTCGAAAGCGGAGATTTCGGTCCTAAAGTGGTAATCTCAGGCTTTCTGGAAGCGCTAAAAGATAGCGATATCCCTTTTAAAGCGCTTCTGTGCGGAAATAAAGACAATATCCAGAAAATCCTCGTTGAGGAAGGTGCTCAAAGAGAACCAGGTATTGAAATTATTCATTGTACAGATTCCATCTCCCCTCTGGACAACAAGGCCAGAGTGTGGAAAAAACGCGCAGATTCTTCTATTGTCCGTTGTATTACGCTGCAGAGAGAGGGTGATGCGGATGCTTCGGTCAGTGCCGGAGATACCGCTATTCTCATGGGTGCGGCATTATTTATTTTGGGACGGTCCGAAGGAGTGGCGCGGCCTGCTCTGGCTGCATTTCTCCCTACGATTAAAAACAAACCTGTACTTCTCTTGGATGTCGGAGCTAATTTGAACTGCAGAGCAGAGCATCTTGTTTCATTTGCCAGAATGGGTCATAAATACGTCTGCAGATATCTTAACAAGATAGCCCCTTCAGTTGCACTGCTTAACATAGGCAAGGAAGCACATAAAGGTACACGCCAGGTGGCCGATGCAAACGCGGCCCTCAAAAACTGGAAAGACTATATCGGCTACATTGAAGGCGACGGTGTGCTGTCTGGAACTGCAGATGTGGCAGTCTGTGACGGGTTTACCGGCAATGTGCTGTTAAAGACCTGCGAGACATTTCATAAATTAATAAAATCATTTTTAGGGCAGAGTGATAATCTGGGGAACCGGATGGCTGTGCTTGATCCGGAAAATTATGGGGCTGTTCCATTTCTGGGCATCCGTGGTACTGTACTTAAGGCTCATGGCGGTTCTTCTTCCCGTGCTATAACCAATGCCGTTCTCACTGCTGTAAAGGCAGTGAAGAATGAAGCTGTGTGGTCTGGTGGCGCAGGACGGCCGAAAGGTATTTAAGTGACAAATTTTAAAAGTGCAAAGATTGTTTCTGTGGGCTCATATGTTCCTGAGAACGTGATGATGAACAAGGATTTCGAAAAATTCCTTGACACATCAGATGAGTGGATAGCCACCCGGACCGGCATCCGCAAAAGACATATAGCGCCGCGCGATCAGCTGGCAGCTGCCTCTGATCTGGGCAGCAGGGCCGCAATGACAGCGATTGAAAGAGCAGGCCTTGAGCCCGGGGATATAGACGGTATCGTTTGTGCCACATTTACTCCCGATAACTTTTTCCCTTCCACAGCGTGCTCTATTCAGGCCAGGCTCGGTTGCAGCAGCGCATACGCTTTTGATGTGAGTGCTGCCTGTGCGGGCTTCGTTTATGCCATTACCGTTGCAAACGGGCTCATTCTTTCGGGACGCGGAAAGAATGTTGTTGTTGTTGGAGCAGAGGTCATATCCAGAACTCTTGACTGGACAGACCGCTCCACATGCATTCTTTTCGGTGATGGTGCAGGAGCGGTAGTGATTCAGGGTTGTGATGAGGTCGGTCAGGGAATTCTGGCAACTCATCTTGTCAGCGACGGAAGTCTTGGAAATATTCTGGAACTCCCTGCATGGGGAGAGAAACGCACAATGAAAATGAAGGGCAACGAGGTCTTCAAGCATGCTGTGCGTATGATGTCTGAGGCTTCGATCAAAGTGATGAAGGATTCCGGAATAGTTCTTGGCGACATCGATTTCTTTATACCTCACCAGGCAAATATCCGCATTATTCAGGCTGTCGCAGATCAACTGCAGATTCCTGTTGAGAAGGTAGTTACAAATCTTGAGCATTACGGGAACACTTCTTCTGCATCCATACCTCTTGCACTTGAAGAAGTATGGAATAAAGGTGCCATTGCAGAGGGAACCAGGGTTCTTTTTACTGCTTTGGGTGGTGGAATAGCAGTCGGAAGTGCAATGGTTCAGTTCTGATAATCTCTGAAAAAACGGAGTTTTATATGAAATGGTCTTTTTTATTTCCGGGGCAGGGATCTCAGGTTGTCGGGATGGGTAAGGACCTTTATGAAGGTATTCCTGAAGCACGCCAGATATTTGATTCTGCAAACCAGATTCTTGGACGGGATCTTGTTTCCATAATTTTCTCCGGACCACAGGAGGAATTAACTGCTACACAGAATACTCAGCCCGCACTCTTTACTGTTGAGGCTGCTATCTGCAGTGTGCTTGCTTCCAAAGGGATTTTTCCATCTTATTGTGCCGGTCATTCTCTTGGAGAATACAGTGCTCTCTTTGCTGCCGGTGTATTGTCATTTGAGGATGGTTTAAAGGCTGTTGCCTATAGGGGCAAGCTGATGGCCCGGGCAGGGAAAGAAAATCCTGGAACTATGGCTGCCATTATCGGCATGAGCCGGGAAAAAATCTCCGAGGTGCTGCAGACAGTGACTCTGGGGATTGTTGTTCGTGCTAACGAGAACTCTCCGGACCAGACGGTCATCTCAGGTGAAGTGGAAGCTGTGAAGGATGCATGTGAGAGACTGAAAGCTGCGGGTGCTAAAAGAGCGATTCTTCTGCCGGTGAGCGGCGCGTTTCACTCACCTTTAATGCAGTCTGCAGCAGATGAGTTTTCCTCTTCTCTGAGCTCGCTTTCATTCTCCGTGCCAAGGTGTCCGGTCATTACAAATGTATCTGCAAAGCCGGAAACCGACCCCTCTGTTCTCAGGGAGCTTCTGGTAAAACAACTTGTTTCACCGGTTCGCTGGGCTGATTCCATGTCTGCTTTGGCTGATCTGGATTTTGGTACCTGCATTGAAACAGGTCCGGGAAATGTTTTGAAGGGACTGGCGAAAAAATGTTCTGAAAAGCTGAATGTTGTTCCTAGTGATACTGCTACCAACATATATTCTCTGCTGACAAATTCCTGAAATCGTGCAAAAGGAGTGATGTAGTGATTGACCTTTCATCAAAATCTGCTTTGGTTACAGGCGGTGGTCGTGGTATAGGAAAAGAGATTGCAATGGCATTAGCCAAAGCCGGCTGTGATGTTGCAATCAGTGATATTGACTTACAGACTGCTCAGGCGACCGCATCTGAACTGGAGGGTCTGGGCAGGAAATCACTTGCCATCAAGGGTGATGTTTCAAATGCCGCTGATGTGGAAGCGATGTTTGCATCGTTTATTGAAAAATTCGGTAAGATTGACATTCTAGTAAATAATGCTGGAATTACAAGGGACGGTCTTCTTGTGAGGATGAAAGAGGCGGACTGGGATATGGTGCTCAATGTAAATCTCAAAAGCGCCTTTCTCTGCTGCAAGGAAGCTGCCCGTCCGATGATGAAGGCCCGGGGAGGCAAGATAGTAAATATCGCTTCTGTTGTAGGTCTTATGGGTAATGCCGGACAGGCAAACTATTCTGCTTCAAAAGCCGGTCTGATCGGGCTTACAAAGACTCTGGCCAGGGAATTTGCCTCCAGGTCAATCAACGTAAATGCGGTTGCTCCGGGTTTTATCAGGACCGCAATGACAGACAAGCTTACAGATGCAGAAAAAGGGAAATTAACCGGTCAGATCCCTATGCAGACGCTTGGATCACCTCTTGATGTGGCCAATGCTGTTCTGTTCCTCAGTTCATCTTTGTCCGATTACATCACCGGTCAGGTATTGACTGTTGATGGTGGACTTGTTATGTAGAGTGGTGAATAATCATTTTATAATAATAAAATAGAAACGTTTTTCTTTCTGAAAGGAGTTTATCGTGAGCGAAATGGAAACAAAAGTCAAGCAGATAATTGCTGAGAAATTGGGTGTCAGCGAAGATAAAGTAAATCCCCAGGCTTCATTCGTTGATGATCTTGGAGCGGATTCGCTTGATCAGGTTGAGCTGATCATGGCTTTTGAGGATGCTTTCGACGTTGAGATCCCTGATGAAGACGCAGAAAAACTCAAAACCGTCAAAGATGCAACTGAATATCTGTCAACTAAGGTATAGTTTTCATAATACTCATTAACTCGCTTACCGGTTTTTTACGGTAAGCGAGCATTAATCTTAACACACACTGCGGGGATTCGTTGCTCATGTCTAGAAGAGTCGTGATTACCGGTCTAGGCCTCACCAGTCCGGTAGGGAGTGAGATTGATACTTTTTGGAATTCTTTGTGTTCCGGAAAGTCCGGAATCGACAAGGTTACTTTATTCGATACAACCGATTATCAGTGTAAAATCGGTGCAGAGGTAAAGGATGTCGATTTCAGCCAGTATGTTGATGCAAAAGAGGCTAAGCGTACAGATCGGGCTATTCTTCTGGCCATGGTTGCTGCAAGTAAAGCCATTAAAGATTCTGGTCTTGACCTGAACTCTGTTGATCTGGACAGGTGCGGAACGATTATCGGATCAGGAATCGGCGGTCTTTCGACTCTGGAAACAGAGCACACCAAGCTGGTTCAGAGGGGTCCTAACAGGGTTTCTCCGTTTCTGATCCCGATGATGATTCCTGATATGTCTGCAGGAATGGTATCGATTTCTTCCGGCTTCAAGGGTCCCAACTATGCTGTGGTGAGTGCCTGTGCTTCTGGTGCCCATTCTCTGGGTGACGCATTTATGATGATCAAGTGCGGCCTGGTTGATCTGGTCATGGCCGGAGGTACTGAGGCTGTGGTAACACCCCTTGCATATGCAGGGTTTTGTTCCATGAAAGCTCTTTCTACCCGTAACGATAACCCGCAAAAAGCCAGTTCTCCCTTTGATGTGAAGCGTGACGGCTTTGTGATGGGTGAAGGTTCAGGAATTATAGTGCTTGAGAGTCTTGAACATGCACTTGCGCGCAAGGCTCATATCTACGCAGAGATGCTGGGGTACGGCGCATCGGGTGATGCTCATCATCTCTCTGCCCCTGCTCCTGAAGGTGCGGGCGCACAGATCGCTATCAAAATGGCTCTTCAATCTGCAGGTTTAAAACCCTCTCAGATTGACTACATAAACGCCCATGGCACTTCAACACCGCTTAACGACAAACTTGAATCACATGCCATAAAGAAAACTTTCGGTGAGAACGCCTCTACTGTTGCAATCAGCTCTACAAAATCAATGACCGGGCATCTGCTTGGTGCATCAGGAGCAATCGAGTTTATTGCTTGTGCACTGGCAATTAAAAACAATATCATACCTCCCACAATCAATTACGAAGATCCAGATCCGGAATGCGACCTGAACTATACTCCAAATGTGGCAGTAAAGAAAACAGTCAGGTATGCATTAAGCAACTCTTTTGGTTTTGGGGGACACAATGCCTGTCTTGCGCTTGGCAAATATGAATCCCCTGAAGCCGGTAATTAATTTTGCCAGATCGATCTTCGGGTCTCTAAACAGGGGCAAGGTTGAGGGTTCAATCGAGCGGTTGCAGAAGACACTGGGATATCAGTTCAAATCCACCGATTTACTCAAGCAGTCGCTCACACACAAATCCGCCAGCGCTCCTGAAGACACTATGGGTCTGCAATCTAATGAGCGGCTTGAATTTCTGGGGGATGCGGTGCTGAACTGTCTTGTGACAGAGCATCTGTTTCTGACTTATCCCGATAAGAGTGAGGGACAACTTTCAAAGATAAAGTCCCTTATTGTCAGCCGCAAGATTCTGGGTGAAATTGCAATCTCGCAGGACCTTGGTAAATATATGATTTTCGGCCCTTCGGAAGAAAAGTCCGGGGGAAGAAACCGTTCATCTATACTCTCCAATGCTTTTGAAGCAGTACTGGGAGCAGTATTTCTTGATGGTGGCATCGAGATCTCAAAAGATATCCTGAAGAGATTTCTCTTCGGGAGAATTCCAGAATTTTTGAAAGATGAACGAAACATAAATTATAAAAGTCGTATACTTGAGCTGTCTCAAAAAGATGGTTTCGGTATACCGAAGTATGAAACTGTCGGCAGCAGCGGTCCTGATCATGCTAAAGAGTTCAGAGTCAGGATTGAAATCGCCGGCATAACTATGGGTGAGGGGACAGGCCCCAATAAAAAAATAGCGCAGCAGAATGCTGCACAAATAGCAACAATGAATTACAGTAAGGAAGAGATAAATTCTCGTCTAAAAGGAGTTGGTAAAGATGAACTGGTTTCTGACTGAAGAGCAACAGATGATCGTTGAAACTGCACGTGAAATCGCGCAGAAAAAAATCCTTCCCGTACGGGAGAAGTATGATCACGAAGGGATTTTCCCCTGGGATGTGGTCGAGGCACTGGCGGCAGCTGATATGTGCGGTCTTTACATTCCTCAGGAATATGGCGGATTTGGCGGGGGTGTTTTTGAATTGTGTCTGGCGGTTGAAGAACTTTCAAAGGTCTGCGGAGGTATCTCTCTGGCAATGGCTGCAACTGCTCTTGGAACATTTCCGATCCTGCTTTTCGGCAGTGAAGAACAGAAAAAGAAGTATCTGCCCGGAATCGCTGCAGGTAAGACCATTGCCGCTTTCGGTTTAACAGAAGCAAATGCCGGTTCTGATGCTCTTGGAATGAAGACCACCGCAGTTCTTGATGGAGATCAATATGTGATCAACGGAACAAAGCAGTGGATTACAAACGGTGAAAACGCCAGTGTTTATACAGTAATGGCCAAAACAAATCCCGCAAAGGGAGCCCGCGGCATAAGTGCCTTTATTGTCGAGAAGGGGACCCCGGGATTTACATTTGGAAAACATGAGGACAAGATGGGAATCAGGGCCTCGAGCACGACTGAGCTTGTGTTCCAGGATTGCCGCATACCAAAAGAGAATCTTCTGGCCAGAGAGGGTATGGGTTCTATCGTTGCAATCAACACACTTAACTATTCACGTCCCGGTGTAGGGTCACAGGCTCTGGGTATTGCCGCTGGTGCACTTGAGGATGCTGTCGCCTATTCTCGTCAGAGAGTTCAGTTCGGCCAGTCTATCTCCTCTTTCCAGGCTGTTCAGCACATGCTTGCCGATATGGCAACAGAAGTGGAAGCTGCAAGAAGTCTGCTTTATGCTACTGCAAAGACAATCGATGCCGGTGCAAAGCATTTTGCAAAAGAGTCTGCCATGTCAAAACTCTTCTGCTCTGATGTAGCAATGAGAGTGACTGTGGATGCCCTGCAGGTTATGGGTGGTTACGGTTACATGCGTGAATATCCTATGGAAAAGCGCATGCGTGATGCAAAAATCACTCAGATCTATGAAGGCACCAACCAGATTCAGCGCAATGAGATTGCTCTGCAGCTCATTAAGGGTGCTGCATCCGCGTAGTTTCAAGCGGGCGGCATTTCTGCCGCCCGCCTTTCTTCTGGCAATACCGACCAATGGAGTAAGATCGTGAAATCCCGAAAAATCGAAATCGCACCTTCAATTTTATCTGCTGATTTCCGGGCTCTTGAGCGTGAAGTAAAAGCAGTTCAGGATGCCGGTGCAGATAGAATTCACTGCGACATCATGGATGGTCATTTCGCACCAAACCTGAGTTTTGGCCCGATTGTAATTGAAGCCGTAAAGAAAAGTGTCTCTATTCCCCTGGATGTTCATCTGATGATCTCCAATCCGGAAAAGTACATTGCAAACTACTGTGATGCAGGAGCCGATATACTTACGGTTCATGCAGAAACATGCAGCAGTCTGGAAAATGTTATCGATGAGATAAGGGGCAGAGGTGTACGTGCTGGTGTGACTGTCAACCCTGACAAGCCTTTGGATCTGATTTTTGATTATATTGATAAAGTTGATCAGGTGCTTATAATGTCTGTGTTTGCCGGATTTTCCGGACAAAAATTCATACCCGAAATGACTGACAGGATTAAAAAGATAGGTGATGAGATCTCTGAGAGAGGCTTGTCTACAGATCTTCAGGTTGACGGGGGAATAAATGACAAGACAGCAGCTGTCTGCGCCGGATTTGGGGCCAATGTTTTTGTTGCCGGAAGTTTCGTTTTCGGGGCACAGGATTACCGGGAAAGAATTGAGGCAATAAGAGATGCGGCGGAAAAATCATTTGCCAGGAATTAACCGGGTCCTGCAGAAAGCTTCTTTACCGGTTTTTCTCTCTCTTTTTCTCTTCTGTACGGGGGGGCCAGATCAACCCCAATTCCCCGATCCTCTGGAATTTGAAAGTGTATGGCAGTTCCTGAAAGTCTACAGTATTCATCAGCAGAGAGTTCCCCAGAACGCTTTTGCCTATGACACTCCTGAGGAGATGATGGAATCTATTAAGGACACCCTGCGGGGCGAGAATTATACCCAATGGGGCTCACTTAATCATTCCCTGTCCAAATCATCGTTTTCCGGAACTGCCTCGGGTGATGATGTCACATTTTATAATGTTAACTCCTCTACCGCCGTTATTACTATTAGTGAGTTTAATACGGGAACCACATATGACAAGTTTTTATCTGTTGTTCCACTCGCGGCTTCATATTCAAATCTGATTCTTGATTTAAGGCGTAATGGGGGAGGCGACCTTAAAGAGATGGACTCAATTATCGAATGTTTTCTTCCTGCAGGCAAAGAGTACATTCTGGCGAGAGAGCGTAAGTACGACAATAAAACCGGTAAGGCTGAAACGCTCGATTGGCACCCCTGGGTAACAAAGCGTGATTCAAGGCCGGAACTTTCCAACAAAAAACTGACTGTTCTGGTTGATGGGGGAACCGCCAGTGCTGCTGAGATACTTGCGGCTGCTTTAAAAGACTGTTATCCTGCAAAACTTGTCGGTCAGCAGACCTATGGAAAGGCCATGGGCCAGATCATAATTCTCAGGAGAGGTCGTCCTGATTTACAAATAACATACCTGCAGCTCAGAGGAATCAGTTTCGGTGATTATCAGGGCATTGGAATAAGACCAGATTCGATCGCTTTCCATAAAACTCTTCCAGCCTCACCGCAAAACTTCTTTGCTTCCGGTTACATGCTGGTGCACGAAGAAGATATTCTTTCACCCTGAGGCAGCTAAACCGCAGATTGGTTCGTACT
>CAYLVN010000080.1:1298-10724 GCA_964387115.1 uncultured Fibrobacter sp. | reverse complement strand
GGTTTACTTTAACTCGGTACAGAAAACTGTCTCATCAATATAGTCAGAGAGGGCAACGGTTTTTCATTTTAATCCACTGGCGGTACAGAGTCAATTCCAGATGGACTATCAGACATTTAGCTCCGGTTTTGCAATGAGGTAATATGAACCATTACGGGTTAATAATCATACAATCAACATCTATAAATGTAGCATCCGCATTCTCTGCTTCATGAACCTGTTCACCAAATTGCCCAACAGCTCCCGGAATCGATTCCCGCAATTCAATCATATCGGTAAAACTCCATTAACATTCTGATTTTTTCAACACCCGGATGCCCGATTCCCCTGCCGCAATTACTTCATCGGCCAGATCGATAAACAGGCCGTGCCCGATGATTCCGGCACGACTGTCAAGCAAACAGGCGAGATCACGCGGGTGCTCGATCGGGCCGAATTCACAATCAAGAATCATATTCTTTTGATCGGTAAGCCATACTGTTCCATCAGTGTTTCGGCGTAGGCGAGCCTTTGCACCCAGTGTCTGAAGGTACTGTATCTGTGATTTCAGTAAAAATGGTGACACTTCAACAGACAACGGGCGAGTTCCCAGTGTACCGGAGATTTTCGAGTCAACGACCACGATAACTTTACGCCTGCTTGCCTGAGCTACGATCTTTTCCCTGAGAAATGCACCACCACCTCCTTTTGTCAGGTCAAGAGATGCGTTTACTTCATCAGCACCGTCGATGGTCAAATCGATCTCGGAAATATCATCTTCAGCTAACGGAATATTCAGTCTGATTGCTTCTTTTTCAACCGATAAAGAACATGGAACTCCACGAATATCTCCGATCTCCCTATTCTTGAGCATTTCAGCGATCTTCACCATAGCACACCGCGCAGTAGAACCTGCGCCTAATCCTACGGTCATTCCCGATTGAACGTATGATGCTGCATATGTACCGGCTCTTTTTTTCAATTCATCAACTGATATGTTCATTGTTCCTCTTGATACTGTGGACCAAAAGGCTCTTCCAGCGACGGTTCAAACCAGTTTCTGTCATCCTGCGACACCGATTATCATAAGCGATCCCGGCAGCATATTCTTTAAAATGCAGACTGTAAAGCATATAAGTAATTTTACTCCATGTCAAATCTCCAGCCGCTGCGAAAATAACAAGCTGTAATGCAGGAAGAATAGTGTTCACTTTAGACGAAGTAGTGACATCCCATTAGAAATGACTCTAATAGTTAGCAATACTTGCGCCTGGAATGCATATCTCTCTTCCGCAAAATGGGTACAAACTCGTTTTATCTTGTTAATTGGTAGATGTTAAAATTTGACAAAGAAGCCGTGTTGTTCGATCTTAACACCTGAAAACAATATATATGAAATAATTTTGGATATATTGTTGTAAACGGTTGGTCTGGGAAGGACCAGTGGACAGAGGGTTAGAGCGGTTCGTATTTTAAAATCCTTTCACCGTTCTACCTGAATATCTCAAATCCTGCTGACACAACTCTTCTTTTCTCCCTGCTGTCGATAAAGCCGAAAGGGTTTCCATACAGAAATTGTGTGAAGAGACCTGTGCGCAGTCCGGAGTTATTGATAGTACGGTTTACACCCGCTTTAACTGAGAGTGTGCCTGAATGGCGAATAACCGGGTAACGGGCCTCTTTCTGCACGGGCATAAGACCGTTCTGAAAGTAGATCTCCCCGGAAATGTTTTTGCGGCTGTCAAAGATACCGCGACCGAAACCGGAAAAATAAACCTCACCATTTTTTCCGAAAGGATATTCCCACTGGACTCCGCCCGATATTCCGTGTCCGTGAGTAAGTGTGCCGCCGCGAAGCTCCGGGGTGTTTTTTGACATAAAATAATAGTTATAAAACGCTTCCGCTGAAAGCTTACCTTTTGTGAGAAAACTGACATGCCTGCTGCCGGCATTTACTGCGTTAAGAACCATCCACCGGTAGCTTTTATCGTAGATCATCTCGTAAGCTTTATCTGTCTCTACCGCTATTCCCATCGTCGGGTGCGCGCTCTCATGGCTGAGCCCGGTTAAAAAAGTGAACCCTCTTTTCCCGGGCTCGGGTTTGTAAAGAGAGAATTCGGTGTGGATAACTCCGCGCCAGTTATGATTAGGAAATATCTCCTGATTGAAACGATTTTCATTGCGGATCTCAACAAGTCCGCCAATTGAAAACCAGTCCAGAACAATTTTATCGGCGATTGTGACCCGGGGCGTCTTTTCGGAGGTAATCGCTATGGAACTGCGGAAAAAATCGGGATCAGCTTTTAACGATGCCTCTGTGCAGATTGAGATAAATAGAGAGACGATAGTGACAATCTTTAATCGATTCATTTTGTTATTGTGCGATACTGAAATGATTCATTCCCCTCGGTCTCCTCTGCAATCCGGCGCCCGGGAAACCTGAAATAAAACTACTTCAGGAATTGCAGGACCTCCAACTTGTAACTCGCAACTTGTGTCCACTGCCTGGGGCACACTCCTCTGGTATGAATGTATTTTTACCTTTTCCCACGCACTGAACGCAGGATTTGAATGAAACGATTGTTTTTGATCACTGCCATCATTCTGGCAGCTCTCACAGCCGGGGTTTTTGCACTGATAGCATGCGTAAAGCTTGACGCTGTCCACCAGTTTGTCCTCAATCAGGTGAATAAGGCTATTCCCGGAAAAATTACACTGGGAAGACTCAAGCTTTCCCTTCTCGATCTACGGGTAGAAATCCGTGACCTTGGCCTTTGTGATTCCGCAGGAAATGATCTTGCCGGCCTGGACAGGGCAATTCTTGATGTTTCAATGAAAAATCTGCTGAAACGAAAGCTGATCGTGGAAAAAGTTGCGGTTGTCCGGCCTTACGCCAATCTCGAGTTTGACACCAGCGGACAACTGCTTCTCTTGAACGCTTTGCCAAAGGGAAAAGAGAAACCTGCAGATACCTCTGTGGTCAAATCCTCAAAACCTTTTCCGATTGAGCTGAAGGATTTTAATCTCAGCGGCGGGAAAGTGTTCTTTTCATCTGTTAAAGACAGTCTGATTCTGCAGGCGCACGGGTTGTCGATATCGGCAAAAGGTAAAACAGATTCGATTTCTGCTGATGTCTCTTTGTCGCTTGACTCCGCA
The DNA here is from genome assembly GCA_964387115.1 of uncultured Fibrobacter sp. Taxonomy (GTDB): domain Bacteria; phylum Fibrobacterota; class Chitinivibrionia; order Chitinivibrionales; family Chitinispirillaceae; genus JAAYIG01. The sequence continues at coordinate 7,589 of CAYLVN010000080.1, read as the reverse complement.
TCAGTGTTTCGGAACGGGAATCCAATTTTATTAAATAAACTGGCAGTTCTGGCCCGGGTAAGGGGGATGGACCTGGACACCGTAAGCCTCGGTTTATCTACTGTTAATACTGTACTTACACTCAACGGAAAGGCCTCATCGCTTGATAATGATCCTGCGGCCAGGCTTTCTCTGGATGTAAACTCTGCGCTCTCTGAGATCCGATCGTTTGCAGGGATAAAAGAGCCGCTCAGTGGGGATGCTCTGCTGCGGGTTGGGCTTTCAGGAAAAATCGCCGACCCTGATATCGATATGGCTGTCCACTATGATGGAGGTTCGATATGGGGATATCCGGTTAAGTCACTCTTTTTAAAAACCCGTGTTGCCGGGCGCTTATTGCATCTTGACGGGCTGCGTGCAGAAACTCAAGCCGGCAGCATAAAGGCAGGGGGAACAGTTGATCTGCGCAGGATGTTTCCACAGGGGTTTCTGGCTGCTCCGGGATCTGCCGGGGAACTTGTATATAATCTCACTGTCTCAGGTGAAAATGTCACACTTCAAAAGCTGGTTCCCGGCATATCCGGTACCACATTCCTCTCTTTAGGAATTAACGGGCGCGGTGTAAAACCTGATTCACTCTCCGCTCAACTTGACCTTTCGGCTAATGTCGCGGGACTGATGCTTACTGCAGATAAGGTGGACACGTCCGCAGTAAGCAGGATGAATCTGCCTCTGGATGCATCTTTGGCATGTTCAGCAACGGTCTCACGGGGAACAGCAAGCCTTTACAGTCTGAAAGGAAATCTTGGCCAGACAAGCCTTCACCTGAGTGGCACCTATGGGATATTATCGGGTAAAGCAGGAGCTGATCTTGCATTATCACTTCCATCCCTTAACGAGCTGCTTCGTTTTACAGGTACTGACAGCGTTTACGGAAGTGCAGATGTGTCGATGCGTATCGGGGGAGACCTTAAAAACCCCGAGGCTGTTATCGGGCTGGAAGCCGATTCACTGACCTATAGAAATGTACATATAGGGAGTTTGCATCTTGATGGGGGGCTTAACAGCGAAGGAACTGCAATAATCAAAGAACTCAGGCTGGCTAAAGACAGTTCAGAGCTTCAACTTTCCGGCTCAGCAAAAGTGCTCCAGAAAGGAAAGCCTCTGCCGCCGGAGGGAATGACTTTTGATGTTTCCCTCATGTCAAAAGGAATATCTGTAGGGGATTTTCTCGATTCAGCAGCCGGAAAAATCACTATAGATGCCAGGCTGGGTGGAACCACAGAGGATCCTCGCGGAACTCTCGCACTCTCAGCTTCGAAACTTTTCGCCTCTGGACAGCGACTGGACAGTCTCAGCCTTCAGGCACAAATCGGGGAACAGCGGGTCAATATTCAGCCCATGCGCCTCATTGTCGGGCCGGGCCAGGATCTGACTGTAACGGGGTGGGCAGGAATTAAGGATTCCTTTGATATAAAAATCTCCGCTCCCGGGATAAATCTCAACACCATTGCGGCTCTTTCTGCAGTTGATTCTCTTGACGGCGTATTCTCGATGAACATACAGGCTGATGGAAGTTATAAAAATCCGGGGGCTGAGGGGAAACTGGCAATAGAAAATATCCGCATGGGTTCGTTACCGCTTGATAATATCGGACTGTTTGTCACGCTTGCGGACAATGTGGTTAAAGTTAACGGAAAGGTCCTGGGTGATGTTGATGCATCCTATGATCTTGGATCAAGGGATTATAAAGCTGACCTCTCATTCAATAACTTGCTTCTTACTCCTTATCTGGCTCTTTCGAAGCAGAAGCTTGAAGGAGCGTTGACAGCAGCAATAAAGGTCACGGGTAATACAGATTCACTGAAAAAAATTGCGGGAGAAATGGATATATCCAGCTTGAATATAAAATATCAGGATATCCAGGTTATCGAGACCCGTGAGCTTAAAGCATCACTTACCGAAAACCGCTATTCGGTTCCTGATTTCAGTATTATGCTTGCCGGTGAAGGCGCCTTGAGTGGACATGCGCAGGGTCTGCTTCAAGGACCACACGATATTGAACTTAAAGGATTGATACCTTTGTCAATAGCACGGCATTTCACCGCAGATCTTCCGGACATTGAGGGCAGTGTGTCTTTGGATGCATCTCTTAAAGGCATGGTGGAAGACCCTGCACTGAACGCCAGTATTGAGCTCAAGAGTATTGCGATGACGGTTCCCGGAATCACACAGCAGTTGCATTCTGTCAATGGAACAATAAAAGCAGACCGTAAAGCTGTTCGAATTGAAAAACTGCAGGGTAATCTCGATGATGGTGTGTTCAGAATGAAAGGACGCCTGAGACTGAATGAATTGAAACCTGCAAATCTCAATGCTGAGGTGGTATTTGAGGCACTTCCTCTGGGTTTGCCTGATATGCTTGATATGGAAATAGATGGAAAACTGCAGATCAGCGGCACTCCGGACACTACTCAAGTGACCGGTGATATTGTGTTGCTTGATGGACTTTACTATAAAGATATAATCATAAATCCGCTTGCGATTGTCGGCGGGGAACGCAAGCGTAAAGAAGCTCCTGTGCCTCAGGAAAATACATCACCATTTCTCAAAAACATGCGTCTTGATTTAGGAGTGCAGGCCAGGTCGCCTTTCCGGGTTGACAACAATATGGCCCAATTGACAATAGCACCAGATGTTCAGGTGATGGGTACGCTTGGATCCCCGGCGGTAAATGGGCGGGCAAAAGTTGAACAGGGGACAATTACATATCTGAAAAAGGTTTTTACTGTCCAGCGGGGAATTATTGATTTTGTCAACCCATACAGGATAGAGCCCCAAGTAGACATTATAGGGGAAGTACCTGTGAGGGACTGGAAAATTCAGATCGTAATATCCGGGACACCTGAAGACCTGGTGTTCAAGCTGGCATGTGATGATCAGACACTTGAAGATCAGGACCTTTTATCTCTTCTTGTTCTGGGGAAGACAACTTCTGAGCTGCAGAATAATATGGGGTCAGTGACCGGAGGACAATCCAACCAGCAGATGCTGGCCTCTCTGGTTGCATCCACATTCGGAGAGGAGCTTAAAACGGCTACAGGCCTCGATATATTGAGGGTTGAAACCGGCGATGAAGATGATGAGAATTCTGATCGGATTTCAGTTACCGTAGGTAAGCAGATCACAAGACGGCTCGGGACCAGCTATACAATTGAATCTGAGGGAAGCGAGACTGTACAGCGGGCAGCCGCCGAATACAGGATCCTTCAGAACCTCTTCCTTGAGGGTTTCCAGGAGTACTATCTTACCAGAACTGAAGACAAGGGTGCTTTCGGCGGACAGATTCGTTTCACATGGGAGAAAAGATGACTGCAAAAATACAGCTCTGCCGTCTCTCCATTCTGCTCCTGGCTTTCTGCACCTCAATTGCGGTTTCACAGGAAATTGTAAATGATCTGAGTTTTGAATTGACTGAGGAAGCGAGACATTCAAAAGAGCTTCTGAGAACAGCTGAAAAGCTTGTTACAGTCAGGAAAAATCAGCCGCTTGAGAGATCCTCTATCCGTCAATCAAAACAGGCCCTCGATGCATGCCGGCTGTTTGAAAGTGTTGAGGTTGAACATGAAAACAGAAACGTGAAATTCAAGCTGAAGCCTGCTCGCTATGTAAGGGATATCCAGATAAAGAGGGAGATACCGTTTTTCAAGGATGATATCGAGAAGGCAATGAGCACCTATTCAGGTGACATCTACAGCAGTGATCTGCTCAGAATTCAGGATTCACTGGTAACTGATTTTTACCTTCGTGAGGGGTTTATCTCTCCTGAGGTGGAAGTTTCATCAAAAGAGTATCGCTCCGGTTCCGACCAGGTGGTAATCGTAAAAGTGGATGCAGGTCCTTATTACAAGTTAAGATCACTTCAGATAAACGGGAACCGCGCGTTTTCTGACTTCCGGATAAAGCGGGGCATGAGGCTCTGGAGGAGTTCTCTGTTCCCTGGAAGCGCAGGAAGGTTTGTTGAATCGATTCTCCGCAAGGATATTAAAACTCTCACGGATATTTACAGAAAAGCCGGCTTTGTGGATGTCATGATACGCGATTCATTGATTCCCGACCAGTCATCAAAGTCGATGGATGTGATACTTTTTATAAATGAGGGGGAAAAATATAAAGTTAAATTTCCTCCAAAGGGTGACAGGGTGTTCAGAAAAGGTACACTGCGCAAGGACCTTGTGCTCCAGAGAACAGGCAACCGCAACAACATGGGAGTAAGAAAGTCGGTAAAGTCAATTGAGAAAAGATTTCAGGATGCCGGGTTTCTGAATGCGAAAGTCAATGCATCCGACACCGTTGTCGAAAAACGCCGGTACGCAAAGAAAACAGTGCGTCTGTTTTTCGGTCCCGGGGAGCGTATGATGGTGTCTAAAATAACTATCAGAGGTGCATCGGGCATCGATGAAGAAATAATACGGGGACAGATGCTTCACGTTGATAAAGGAAGTAAGCTGGACCGGGCCTATAACCCCGAAAAACTCAAAGAGGATATCTTTGCCATACAGATGCTCTACCGCTCACGCGGTTTCCTTCACGCGACAGTGTCACCGGATGTGTCAATAAGGGGAAACTCCGTTTCAATAAAGGTTGATATTGAAGAGGGAGCTCGCACGCTTTTAGGGAACGTATCTCTTGACTCGGTGACCATCAATGGAATCAAACTGTCGGATCAGATAACTGCTGTCAGTGGCGATCCTTTCCGGAGTGATCTGCTGAAACGGGATGCGCAGAACCTGCAGACAATAATCGCTGAAAAGGGATACCCGCACGTGTCAGCTACTCCGGTTATTACTATGAACAGCGACAGCAGCAGGGCGGATGTGGTTTTTCGGATCGATATGGGACCAATGGTCTCAACCGGGAATATTAAATACATAGGCGCGTTTCGCACCCAGGGCCGGGTGCTGAGAAGAGAGCAGCAGATAAAGCCAGGGGAACCGCTCTCTCTTCAGGGGATTGTCAACACTCAGAAAAATCTCAGAGATCTGGGACTATTCAGCTCTGTGCGTTTCAGGACAATCGGTTTACGTGAGAAAAGGGATACCGTGCATCTTTTTATCGAAGTCACAGAGAAAAAACCTTATTACGGCTCGATAGGGGGTGGTTATCAGTCAGACAAGGAAGCGTTTGTAAATGCAAAGGCAGGGGACCGCAACCTGTTTGGATTGAACCGGGAAGGTTATGTAGGGGGGGAAATAAGCCGGATCGATGAATTGTGGGAAAGAGGAGACATGAAGCAGGTCGGTTTCCGCGGAGAAACAGGGATAATTGAGCCCCGTCTTTTCGGCTCACGGATCCGTGCCGCACTTCAGGTTTTTGGTGAGAAAGAATCGGAGCCAAACCAGATGTGGACCGCAACAGCCTATGGTGTTTCCCTCGGTTTGACTGCTACCCCGGTGAAGAGCACTGTTTTAGGGCTGAGTAACAGCTATGAGCGCCGCCAGTTGTTTCTTGACGATGGTGTAATACTCAGTGACTCTCTTGAGATTGGCGATGATCTTATGCCGCGAAATGCTGTAACTATCAAGCCTTCGGTTGCCTGGGACAGGCGGGATTCCTTTACCCGGCCCCGAAAAGGAGTCTTTGTGGGCTCAGCGGTAGAGATCTCAAAAAGTATCGGGAGTATAGCTGATAATTTTGTAAAAACCCAGCTGGAGGCCAGAGGATACATTACTCCATTACCTGCACTTACTTTTGCGGGGGTGGTGCGTGGTGGGTATCTGATGCCTTACGGGGGAGCAACAGATGTTCCTGCAGATCAGAGATTTTACCTTGGGGGAAGAAACGATGTAAGGGGGTTTAAGGAGAATCTTCTGAACCCTTCAGACTCAAGTGGCGGCTATACTTCTCTTTCCGCAAGTATCGAGGCGCGGCTTGATATAGGTTTCAATGTGGAACTGGCAGCTTTCGGTGATGCAGGACGGCTCGAGGATGATTTCGTTTCTGCTTCGGCTGATCAGTTCAGGTTTTCCGCAGGCTGCGGAATAAGATACATTACTCCGATCGGCCCGATCGGGATCCTTTACGGATGGAAAATTGACCGAAGACCCGGTGAAAGACCCGGGGAGTTCCATTTTTCAATTGGATACACATTCTGAGTTGCAAGTCACCACCCCGTAGAGACCTCCGGCAGGACGCCTCTCTGCCAGTCGCCAGTAAAGAGTTACAAAGGAAACATTTGTATTTTAACGAAATCAATGGCGGTCAGATAGATTAAAACTGGTTGTATCCTGTAAATCAGATAGGTTTAAGCTT
>CAYLVN010000080.1:0-1198 GCA_964387115.1 uncultured Fibrobacter sp. | reverse complement strand
AAACCGTTTCCCGATGCAAGGCAGGTGCCGAATTCAGATACAAAAAGAGAAATACCTTTGTTAAGAGCAAATTCGGCCTTGTCACGCAGCTCTCCTCTGTGTGTTGCGGCATAAAAATGGAGAGCGTAGGTCAGGTTTTCACCTTCCAGAGGATCCTCTGCCGCTTCATCTACATTTTGACACCAGGATGGTGTACCGATAATGATAATATTATCGGGATCTATCGCCCTTATTGCCGCGACAACCGCTTCGGAGTAGGGCTTAACTACATCTGTCCAGGATTCTTTTATTGGTTCATTAAAAATCTCATAGATAACATTAGGATACTCTCCATACTTCCGGGCCATCTCTTCAAAGAAGCGGATTGACTCTTTCTGATTTTTAAAAGCGTAATGGTCGTGCCAGTCAATGATAACATAGATGCCTTCTTTAATGGCGGCATCTACCACTGTTGTTATCTTCTTCTTCTCGACACCATCGTACAGGTATCCGCTCTTTGTCTCCTCATGCTTTACACCCATCGCTGCCCTTATAACAGTCACTTTCCAATCGTCAACGAGCCAGTTTACAAGGCTTGGATTGTAAAAATCACCCATCCATTGACTCCAGAACAGACTCATCCCCCGGAGCTGTACCGGACTGCCGTTCTTGTCGACAATTTTATTTCCCTTTACACTGAGCTGCCCGTGAAGATCGACCGGTTTTATATCGCCGGCAATGGATACTGAAGTGATTGTGATAAAAGCTAGAAATGAAAAAGTCAGTTTTATATGCATCTCTATTCCTGTAAATTAATGTCTGGTACTGTAAATTTTAGTCTTCATTCCCCTGTACATAGTTCACCTGTTATTTAGTTTGATTATATCACTTATTAAAGAAGTCTTATAGAGATTTTTGTTAAAAAAGCTGATTGAGATTAAAGAGTTTTTAGAAGGGGACGTACACAAATGCCAATAATAAACAGGAATAAGGAGTTTCTGGAAGAGGTGCCTCCTTTTGCGCTTTCTGTTTATCTGTCAACAGTATTCTGTCATCTGGAAGAGGGTGCCCCCTCTTGCGCTGCAGCCCGTTGAGGTCGCCGGTCTTGCGCTATCACCCCTTGTTGTCCACCAGTTGTAAAGGCAGGTATGGTTATCACATTTGCTGTTACAGTATTTACGTAAGAACCTTTTCGGCAACACCGCCACGAATCGTCATG